>LGEU01000067.1 GCA_001507955.1 Methanobacteriaceae archaeon 41_258
CCAGCAGATTTCGAAGAAGCTTTAAACAGACTAGCTAAAATCTTTGGGATAGTATCATTCTCACCAGCGATCGCAATGAAAACAGACAAAAAAGTGATTTCAACCAAACTCCAAGAATACGTGGAAAAATTAAACTTGGAAGGCTTATTTGATGATAAAAAATCCTTCGCAATAAGATGTAAAAGAACCGGAACCCATGATTTCACAAGCCAAGAACTTGCAGCATATGCAGGTTCAATAGTCACAGATAAAATAGGGGCTCCTGTAAACCTCACAAAACCTGACATAGAAATATTCTTGGATGTTCGAGGTAGGAAAACATACCTCTTCCATGAAATCTTACCAGGCCCCGGTGGCCTTCCCATAGGCATAAGTGGAAAAGTAATATCCTTACTTTCGGGTGGCATAGATTCTGCTGTTGCAACCTATCTTGTAATGAAAAGAGGGTGTAAAATAGTAGCTCTACACTTTGACACATACCCTTACACAGGCAAAAAGAACAAAATAAAAATCAAAAAGTTAGTAGATAAATTAAAAGAATACTCCCAAGGCGTGAAATTTGAACTATTGACAGTAGAGTATGGTGAATACCTCGATTATTGCATGTTAGAGGCTCCAAGAAACCTTACTTGTATATTATGCAAATTTGGAATGTACCACATCGCAGAGAAAATAGCTAAGAAAATAGGCGCCCTTGCAATTGTAGATGGTAACAGCATCGGACAAGTCGCCTCCCAAACCTTATATAATATCCTTGCAACACGCTACAATGTGAAAATCCCCATTTTAAGTCCCTTAATAGGCTTTGACAAGGTAGAAATCGAAAACCTTGCAAAAAGAATAGGGACCTATGAAATCTCCATACTCCCAAATGGGAAATGTACCGCGGCCCCAACACACCCCATGACAAAAATAGAACCAGAAAGACTATTAAAGATAAAAGAGAGCCTAGATTTAGATTTGAAATTAGAGGAAATCATGGACAAGATAAGATACTAAATTTAAATTAGATAAACCCACATATTCTACTAGTGTTTATAATGGTATATTTTAGCTTGGAGGTGTATCCATAATGAAAACAACAATAAGTGTGATTAAAGCTGATGTCGGAAGCCTGGCAGGTCACGTGCGTGCTCACGAGGCCTTAAAGGACAAATGCGATGAAATACTTTCAGAGGCTAAGGATACGGGGATCCTAGAAGACTATTATATAACCAATTGTGGTGATGACATCGACCTTATAATGACGCATCAAAGAGGCGAGGAAGACGAAGAAGTGCACGAAACAGCATGGAATGCCTTTAGAGAAGCAACAAACCTTGCAAGGGAAATGAAATTATATGGTGCAGGCCAAGACTTGCTCTCAGACACGTTTTCAGGTAACATAAAGGGACTTGGCCCAGGTTGTGCTGAGATGGAGTTCAAGGAAAGGCCAAGCGACCCAGTTATCATATTTTGTTGCGATAAGACAGAACCAGGCGCATTCAACCTTCCACTGTTCAGGGTATTTGCAGATCCTTTCAACACAGCAGGACTCGTAATAGACCCCAGCCTACATAACGGTTACAAATTCGAAATCTTCGACGTCATAGAACACAAGAAAGTGATAATGTCATGTCCAGAAGAAATGTATGACCTACTAGCACTCCTAGGTGCTATTGGCCGCTATGTGATCAAAAAAATTTATAGAAAAGATGATGATGAAATAGCAGCTTCTGTAAGCACCGAAAGACTAAATATCATGGCTGGGAAATATATTGGGAAGGACGACCCAGTGGCCATAGTAAGATCCCAATCAGGCTTCCCAGCAGCTGGAGAAGTGCTTGAACCGTTCTCAGTCCCACATCTTGTAGGTGGGTGGATGAGAGGCTCGCACAACGGTCCACTAATGCCTGTACCCCAAAAGAATGCCACGCCAGTCCGATTTGACGGTCCGCCTAGGGTTATCAGTTTAGGTTTCCAGGTTGCAAATTGCAAATTGATCGGGCCAATAGACCTCTTTGATGATCCATCATTTGATCGTTCAAGGGCACTAGCATCTGAGATAGCAGAGTACATGCGAAGGCACGGCCCATTCGAACCACACAGACTCCCAAGCGATGAAATGGAATACACAACATTACCAGAGATTCTTAAAAAATTAAAAGGAAGGTTCGAGGACATAGAATAAACTCTCCCATTATTCTTTCTTTTTCAGCCCTCTTGAGCCGTCGATTAAATATTTCCATATAAATGATGGGATGTCAAACACTCTCTTGGCTCTGTCTATAATGGCACTGTCACTTGTAGCAACCACGAAATTTTCAGCTTCCCCTTTAATACTATAATCGACGTGTGGGGATAATTCCACTTCACCGGGGATTCCATAACCTTTTAAGAGTTTTTTTACAATGGATGCTAGTTCCCCGCTGAAACTGACATTTTTATCAAAATAGAATTTCACAAAACCCACTTTTAGAATCTTTAATGTTTTAAAGACGAGTCTGAGGGCTTTGAAGGTTTTATCGTTCATTTTGTATTTTCCGAAGACTCCCCGGGAATCTCTCAGGAACCCGTCCTGGGCTATGAAAAAATCCCCTTGAAGAACGCTCTCCACGGTTATAAGGACATTATAACCATCTAAAAGTATCCTAGATCCTCTCAAGGATTCTGGACTTGCTAGTTTTTCTTTTCTATTTTTTATTGTGGACTTTGAAAAAACGTATCTTGCAAGGTAATTTCTATCTTTTCTTTTGAGTCTATAATGGTTCGCGACGAAATCAAGGGCAACCCTCTTCTTATATCCCCTATCTAGAAGGTAGCGAAGGTCCTCCTGGGCTTTTTTGAGGGTCATCACCCCCTCCTCTTAGCAGCTATAATAAGCACGCGGTCTGATGCGTCCTCAGCCCTGTCTGCTATATTCCCAAGGTGTATTGTAACCTCCTTCATTCCTAGGAGTTTAACAACGCCTATTTCCTCATGCCTATAGGAATTGTAAAGTTTAGCTAATATTCCCCTTTCAATTTCATCCGCTTTTTCTTCAAGTTTTTCGATTTCATGGGCTTTCTGGATAGCCTCTGTGAGATCTTCTTCCAAGGAGTTTATGCAATCCTTTAAAGCCTCTACAATTTGTCTTATAATATCCATGAATGCTTCAAAATCTTCTTTAAAGTTTGGTGGGAATTCAACTTTACTCAAGGATATTGTGAATGCTGTTGATTCGATTGTGTCAGCCACCTTATCAACGTTTTCAGTTAACATTATCCTATCTTCTCTGTCAAATGGTAAGAAAGCCCCTTCATAGAATCCCATTTCCATCTTCCGGCGTATTTCATCAGCTTCATGTTCTAGGGCTGATACTTTCCCTGTTAGGATATCCACCTTCTCATAATCTCCATTATAGAAGTGTGGCATCATCTTCTCGAATTCCTTGTAACACTCATAAACTTTTTTTACATGTTCTTTAGCATAAAATTCAACTTTGCTTTCTTTCAGGAAAAATTTTCTCATTATTTAACCCCTATCCCGTGTAGGATGCGTAAAGAGTCGATTAAACCATGTGCATAATTTATGCAACCGAAGGATGTTATATAATCACCCTTCTCTAGATAATATATGGAGTCTTCTTTATAATTTTCAGCCCTTTGGATAATATCTTTCTCCTCCTTACTAAAATCTAGATGTAACATTTCCTTTATATTTTTCTCTAGGAGTTTAATATCCTTTTTAATCCTCTCACTTGTCAAGGTTAATCACCCATGGGACATCATCTTCCAGGAATAATAGATCCTTTGGATCACGGTAAAGTATCCAAGGATTATAACCAAAATAATGGCGATTTCCATGACAAAATCTCCAAGAACCGAACCCAAGAACGCACCCAACATTAATATTAGTAGTCTTTCAGCCCTTTCAGCAACTCCTATACTGCAGGGTATGCCTTCACCCTCTGCACGGGCTCCAACATAACTCACACTTAAAGAAGCATGAAGTGCCAGCATCCCATTTAACCAGTTTATAAAACCGCCATAAGTTATACCTATCAGGATGAACGCGTCGGAAAACCTGTCCATGGTCGAATCTAAGAATCCTCCGAATTTTGTCGTCTTAGAATTCTCCCTTGCAACAGCCCCGTCAATAATATCCATAAAACCACTCAAAGCTATTAACAGTCCCCCGAGAAACAAGTTCTTCATTGCAAAGGCGTAACCCGCCGCCAAGGCTATGATAAAACCTGCTAAGGTAACATAATTTGGGTTTATCCGAATCCTTGAGGCGATGGGGTCTGTTATCCTCCCAAGATAGGGTCTGAGATTATTTAGCATAGAATATTCATATAAAATTCAATTTATATATATCCATTGGGGGTATAGAATCCAAAAAAAAGCAGATCTGAAATGAAGATCATAAAAGTAGATAAAAATTTAAAGGGCGATCTAAAGGCGGCGAGAACCATCCTGAAGAATGGTGGCATCGTATTATATCCTACAGACACGTTATATGGTCTTGGTGTCAACGCCTTTAATGAGGAGGCTATAAAAAGACTCTATAGATTAAAGAGAAGACCCCCTAATAAACCAATATCTATATGCTTACATGACACGAAATGGATAGGAAAAGTCGCTCACCTCAACCCTAAAGTTGAAAGAATAATCAAAAAACTTCTACCAGGACCGTTCACAATCATACTCAAAAAAAAGGACAGAGTCCCCCAGATTTTAACAGGAGGCTCTGAAAAAATTGGGATAAGAATTCCAGATAATATTATCTCTAGGGGACTTTCAAAGGAATTCCCGATAACAAGTACAAGTGCAAATATATCTGGGATGAAAACCCATAATAACATTAAGGACATAATTCAACAAATAGGTGAAGTTAACCTAGCTATTGATGCAGGCCCCCTTAAAGGGGGAGCATCCACCGTAATAGATCTTACAACAGATCCTCCCAAAATCCTAAGAAAAGGAGCGGGTATTGAAAAGATCAAAAGAATAATGGTAGGTTTAAGGGTATGAAACTTCTCTCAAATTTTAAAAAACCGGCCAAGATACCTACAGGCTGTTCTTTGGACAAAATACTTGGAGGGGGGGTGGAAAAGAGAAACCTAACACAATTCTATGGACCCCCAGGATCTGGGAAGACAAACATAGCCATCAAACTAGCCGTTGAAACAGCAAAAAACCATGGCAAAGTAATATTCATAGATACAGAAGGTGGAATGTCAATCGAAAGGATAAGGCAAGTGGCCGGTAAGGACTTCGATAAGATAGCTAAGAAAATAATAGTATTTGAACCAGGAACATTCCATGAACAAGGCGAGACCATAAGAAAAATATGGTCGTTTTTGCAAAGACACCCACAGGAATTCGATCTCATAATTTTAGATTCTGCCGTGGCATTATACAGATTGAAGGATGGGAGCTCTCCAAGGATACACAGCGAATTGGGTAACCAAATGGCTCTGCTTTTAAGGATGGCGAAAAAATATGATCTTGCTGTTGTAATCACGAACCAAATATATTCTCTATTTGATGCAGAGGGTAGAAACGCCATCGAACCCGTGGGAGGTACCATACTCAAATATTGGAGTAAAGTAATCATTGAGCTACAAAAGGGAGATGTGATCGGTGAACGTCGGGCGATTTTAAAAAGGCATAAAAACAAAGAAGAAGGACTTGAAACAACATTTAGGATAGTTGAAAACGGTCTTGAAGGATGAACTCATATTAGTAAAAACTTTTATTAACTCTTTAACTAATAATAATCTAAAAAAATCATGACAGATTTTACTTTAGTAAATATAGAATAACACCCCAATCCATAAACTTGTAGTGATGGACATGATTTCCCCTAAAAAGTATCATAAAATCGTCAAAGTACCGCCTAATGGTTTTAAAACTATTAATGAATTTTTTAATCATGTTTTTAAGGACAAAGAAATGATATGGATGGGCCAAAATACAAATCATCTTAATGATCATGACGAAATAAAGGAAGCAATGATAGAATTCATAAAGAGCAATGAATATTGTAAATATCCCCCACCTGAAGGATTCCCAGAGCTCCAAGAGTTAATACTAAAAGACTTAGGATTAAAAAATGGCTTCGAATCTCTCATAACTGCAGGGGGGACAGAATCTCTCTATCTGTGCATGCATAGTTACATAGAATTAGGCGACGGGATCATAACATCAGATCCTGGATACTTGATAATTGAAAACTTCGCCAGGAGATTCGGGGCAAAGGTAACAAGCATACACATATACAACAAAGAATGTTCATATAAACTCACTCCAAAACTCGCAAGAGATAACATAGGCGAGAAAACAAAGATAATATCACTTATAGACCCCCTAAACCCTCTGGGATCATCCTATACAAAAGATGAGATAAAAGAGTTCGCCGAAATAGCCGAGGAAAGAGACTTATATCTTCTACATGATATAACATACAGAGATTTCGCGAAAAAGCACTACTTAGCAGCCAAACACGCCCCTGAGAGGACTCTTACAATCTACAGTTTCTCGAAAATTTGTGGAATGGCCGGTCTCAGGATTGGGGCTGTTGTAACAGTACCAGAAATGATGGAACCCCTCAAAGCTGTTATCATAAACGATCTCGGGACAAATGCCCTATCACAAATCGGCGCTATAAAAGCCTTGAAAACAAAGAAGAAATGGATCAAAAGGGTGCGTGAACACACATACGAAAATCAGAAGATCATAAAAAAGGCTGTTGATGAAGTTGAAGGCTCATTCATACCAGTATACCCATCAAACGCTAACATGATGGCTATAGACATATACAATACAGGAGTATCCCCAGATGATCTGACAGAATGCCTTTTAAAAAGGAAAATCTTTGTAAGACAAGGATCATACAC
>LGEU01000068.1 GCA_001507955.1 Methanobacteriaceae archaeon 41_258
AATATTTTCGTGCAATTTGGGGGGGCGAATATTGCCTCGCTCAAGTCTTTCCCCACTTTTCTTTTGTCAACGTCAAATGCCGCGACAACCTCTATATCCTCTGGTTTGTAACCGCCTATGTCCCAATGCATTAATCCTATAGCATCCTGTTCATCCTTTTCTGTGTAATAGTATATTCCTTGGATTAAGGAACTTGCACAATTTCCCACGCCTATGATAGCGATTTTTATTTTACCCAATTAGAACACCCTTCCCAATTTCCAGTTTATCTTGTAAGGAGAAGGTTAGAATGATCAACTACTATAATCATACTTATCCAGATTATTAAATCTTTCGCTTTTTGAGAGATTATGGTTTGGTTCTCTGATCCATCTCAGAGCCTCTAGTACAGTAAAAGTTTCTTGAGATCCCGATCCCTAGGGTGGATGCTACTAGACATGTGGGGCATAGGCATCCTTTCTCATCTTTTATGCATTCTGATTCTCCTAGGATGCAGAATAGCCTTTCATCACATTTCCTATAGGATGGACAGGAGGGGCATGCACAATCATCTGACAATCTTTTAACTTCTTCTTGCATTTCTATTCTGTCCATTGACATTATCCTTGTATATTCTTTTTGGAACTGGTCCATGGTACCCTTCACCTTGGGTTCATATTGTTACTCTGATGAATAGGAAAATTAACCAGAATATTATTAAGGTTCTGCTGGTCCAGGTTGGCATTTTACCTTGGATGATTTCTTTGTTGAATTTCCAGGTTAGGATTATCGTCACCAGTAATATAATGTTTTGGATGTTCGCGAGTATATTAGAGGGGTTTTGGATGTAGTGGAACCCCCACATTATTGTTGTTAATATGATACCCGCCCAGTTGACCCTTATAAGGTTTCTGTTCTTTGTGAAGTTTAGGGATATGAAGGTGCCCATTGCCAGGATAATCCCTAGGAATTGTAGGAAGGATTCAATTAATGGCACATTGAAGATGCTTGCTTTTAGTATTGGTAAGAGTATGATTGCCTTGAGGGCTTCGTCAGCTGGAAATGCTTCTATATCACCGACTGCGAGAACGTATTTGCCCTTATTTTGTTCGTTGAATACCATTATATAATATTTTCCAGCTGGGATGGTTTCATTGAATTCGGGCCCTTTAAGGTAATAGTCACCCCCGAATTCTTCAAAGTAGGGTTTCCACTCTCCTGGGCCAAGTTCCTTTATTGTTTTCCCTTTATCGTCTAGTATCTTAGCATATACTAGTTTGTTCTCCCCTGGATTGTCTGGTATTAGAATGTTAACGTATAATCTGAATTCCTTGGGGGATTCTATCATATAATAGACTGGTTTGCCTTGTAGTTGACCATAGAATGCTTGGGAGATTTCCGGTTTTTTTATGATGATTGGATTGTCTATTGGGGCGGTTGATGGTGCGAGTCGTGGTTGATGAGCGGCCACAACACCTAAAAGGCAGATAACAGTTAATATGAGGAATATGATCTTGGTTTTCATGGGGATAATTTTTTATTTTTTATATTATTAAATGATTTCTATCTGGGTCCCTGTGTGTAGGGGTTTTATATTATCTAGGTTTTCCTTGAGTATATTGTATGCCCTTTTTGATGTGCAATGTCCGGTGTAGATTTCCTCTATGCTTTTGAATGGGTCTATTAGGCTCGGAGCCTCCTCGGCTTTTATGTGGAAGCCCCCTATAAGGGCTTTTATGGGTTTATTGTATTTTCTTTTCACGGTCTCTGTTATGTTAAGGATGCCGCGATGGGAGCATCCAGTTAAAACGAGCAGACCATCCTCTTTTTCTATTACTAGGATTATCTCATCCTTGAAATCGTCAAGGACTATCTTGTCCTTTGAAATTTTATAAAGTTTATTGTTGCCCTTTGGGGTGGGGAAAAACTTTTGGATGCTAGTTAGTATGGTGCAATCTCTGGTTATTTTAGTGTCTCTTTTCAGGGTTTTTATCTGCGGGTTATCTGCCAAGCTCTCATCTAAGCCAATATAACGCCAGGACCCGTTGTCATTTGCACAGCGCTTGTAAAAGGCACCATCTCCCACATAAATCTCTGCTTTTTTATTCTCTTTGAGGAAGTATGGGAGGCCGCCGCCATGGTCATAGTGTCCGTGGGATATGAGAGCATATTCTACTTTGGATATGTTTATGTCGAGTTCTTGGGCATTTTCAATGAAGGAATTGGATTGGCCCATGTCAAATAGTAGGTTGGGTTTGTCTATGTGGAGGGATAATCCATGTTCGGCCTTTAGTGTGCCGGTGTCTTCTATGAGGCAGGTTATCATCATACTTTCTCACCTTTGTCAAGTTGATCTAGGATCTTGTCGATTTTCTTTTGAACATCTGTTATGTTATCCTCGGTATTTATGATATGCCAGTCTCTTGCTAGTCTTAGGGCTTTTTCGCGGACATTTTTAAGATCTTCGAGGTTTTCGAACATTTCATGTTCATTTCTTTCCTGGAGGCGTCTTAATGATTCTTTGGGTGAAACGTCGAGGAAAAACATGTATTTTGTGGTGGGGAATATCAGAGAGAAGATGTGGTATAGTATCCAGGCTATTTTTGGGGGTAGGTATGCTACTCCCATAAGATATCTTACAAATATTAGGGTGTCGGCTTCCTTTGATCGATAGTAGAGGTGGAGTGATCTTATAACATCTAAGGCGTAGTATATGCTTGCCTTTAGGTGATTTATTTTACCTTTTTTGAGCAGCGCATTTTTAGCCCTTCGACCGTATGGGTTATCATTTTCCGGGTGCGACCTGTATATGACCTTTTCTCCCATGCTTTCATATCTTTTTTTTATGAGTTTTGCATGGGTGTCTTTTCCAGCGCCGTCTAATCCGTCGATGACTATGAATCTCATAATGCACACCCTAATAAGTAGATTGTCACTGCACCAATACATGCTGTTATGTTATCAAGTCCCTTTGGTGTGGAGCCTTCTATGATGGTTGCTGTGGCTGCTATGGCAGCTATTATGAGCCAGTTTATTGGCTGCTTGTAGTAGATGAAGATTATGGGTAACGTGACTAGTAGGGTGATGAACATTGCGAGGGACCCTTCAACACTTTTAGGGTCTCCTAGGATGTTGTATCTTCTTTTCCCGTAGTTTTCGCCTATTAGTGATGCTAGACCGTCACCATAGGACATTGCAGCGATACCAATTGCGATTATCCAGGGATGGTTAAAGAATAATAGGGCGAGCAGAGTCCATGAGATGGAATAGTATACGAGTCCCAGGCCATGGCCATAAGAAGAAACCTTATGTTCTAGTTTGAGTGGTGAATATGGGCTTATAAGAAATGTTAAGGGTATGAAGGGTGCTGCTGCGAGGAATACCATAACCCACCATGTCTTAAATACTGGTAATATAAAGATGATATTACCAACCATTATATGTACAAATTTGCGACTAAAATTTGGGTTTTGAAACTTTCCCCCTATAAATAGTACGATCATAACGTAGCTATATACTAGTAGTAGTCCGAGGATGTCATTGTCTGTCATATAATAGTGTGAAGCTTATTAGAGTATATTTGAGTTTTGGTTTAAGGGTGAGAGATGATGAAGGCTTATATAGAAATATTAAGACCAGTTAATGCCATAATGGCGGTAGTTTCAATTGTTTTAATAGCTCTCATAGCTTGGAAATTCAATCTAGACGTTCTAGTGGCGGCTATAATCGTTTTCATGGCCACAGGAGCCGGTAACACAATCAATGATTATTTTGATTATGAAATAGATGCTGTAAACAGGCCTGAGAGACCCATACCATCTGGACGTGTTAGTAGAGAGGCTGCGGGCGCCTATTCACTTGTACTTTTTGTTTTAGCATCGGTGCTCGGATTTTTTCTCGGTTCACTCCCAGGGATTATAGTGGTTGGAAGCTCCCTTCTCATGACATACTATGCTCATACTCTTAAAAGGAAATGTCTCATAGGCAACCTTGTAATATCATTCCTCACAGGTCTAAGTTTCGTATTCGGAGGCGTGATAGTGGGTGAAATTGTCAAAGCAGCTTATATAGGTTTTTATGCTTTTCTCATGACCATGGCAAGGGAAATAATCAAGGACATGGAAGATATAGAAGGAGACAAGATGGAGGGAGCCACCACACTCCCAATCAGGTATGGGCATAGAATCTCAAGTATAATAGCCGCAATTTTCATGTTCACAGCCAGTCTAACAAGCCCCATACTCTATATTATAAACGTTTTCGGCATCCTTTACATTCCAGCTTTGGTGCTGGCGATAATAGTATTCATAAGGGCTGCCTTCAAAATTTTAGCAGATCCACGAAAGGAAACCGCTGGGAAGGTTTCAAAGCAGATAAAAATTGGGATGGGCATAACCTTCATAGCCTTCGCATTGGGAAGCAAAACATTAACAAAGATGATATTGGGATTATAGCCACAAAAAAAGATTAATATATGTGAAAATAATAAGGGGGAATAAGGGTTTTAAGGAGTTGACTTTTACACCCCCCTACAATTTTCCACTCCTTAAACCCCCCCACACCAATATTATTTTCCACTTTTTATACCGGTTATATCAACGACATCTACAAGTTTCCAGACATAGGATCTCTCCATTTTAACAAGACATGCCAAGGGATCCTCTGGTGAATGACCCAAAGCCTTAAGCACATTCCTAGAAAGGTTTTTTCCCTGATCATATCTACGAACATCTCCCTTACTCTCTTCTGTTCATCATCTGTAATCTGGACTATCTGTCCTTGGAGGGTTACAAACTTGTAACTTGAAAGGTCTGGTTCGAATTCTTCTATTTCAACTGCAACATATGGGTTGTTTTTTAAAAGTTCTATTTTCCTCCCGTATTTAGTTGACAGAAAGTTAGAGGTGTTCCCCGTCGAACACATAAAGGAATGGTGCTATATATGGATATTCTCCACTAAAGGCTATTCTACTGAGGAATTTCTCCCCTATAAACTCGTCATATTCTTCCTTTGTCATTAAAGGTATTTTAACAATCCCCATAACCTAAACCTCCTTAACTTTGTATGATGGGATAACCTTTCCTTATCCAGGCGATTATCCCTCCAAGGACAGTTTTCACATCATATCCATTCATTTTAAGCAGGCTTGCTGCGATAGTCGACTTATAACCTGAATCGCAATAAACAACCACATTATCAGGCATGTTTTCCAAGTTTTTTGGGATGTCACCAAGCCAACAATGCATGGAACCTTCTATATAAAATTTTTCACGATCGGCGTGTTTTCTAACATCAAGAAGGGTGAAATCTCCACTAATTTGGGATTTTAGCTGGTCTACAGTCCATGCTTCAAGGCTTTCACATTCCATCCCATTAATGTACCAATTTGGGGAAGCCACCTTGGAGATAACCATACTTGTTATCATATCCAAGTCTTATAAGTGACCTTCTCACAAGATCATTGGATCCATATTCATCTACTAGGATTATCGGATTATCATAGTCTAGGAAGTATCCTGCGAATGCGGCGAAACCACCACTCCAAATATTCAAGCTACCAGGGATGTGACCTTCACAAAAGCTTGTGGGATTTCTAACATCGACAAGTTGGGCCCCTTCTTTGATCATATCATTAAATTTAGGGGTTTTAGGTGTGGGTTTTCTAGTGGCGCCCCCTTTAGGTTGTTTTTTTCCATCCTCTTGAAGTATGGTGGAGTGTAGAGTTTTTCATTCTTTTTATGTTCTATGAAGCTTTCCTTGTCTAGTTTTAGCAGTGGATTTGTTATCTTCTCATATCCTATGGTTGTGATGTCTTGGTCGTTTATCTGGGCGCCGCAGATGGAACCTGCACCATGCGCAGGGCAGACTATAACATGATCACCTAGGGGTAGGATTTTTTCGTGCATGCTCTCATAGAGCAGACTTGCGGTTTCGGGTATTTTTTCTTTTCCGAAAAAGTCAACCCTTCCAACTTCTCCTGCGAACAATACATCACCAACGAATACCATCATGGGATTCTCTGTGGTTTTATCCTTCACGAGGATGGATATGCTCTCATATGTGTGGCCTGGAGTTTCGAGAACTTCAAGTTCTAGGGATCCTAGTTTGAATGTGTCTCCGTCTGTTACTTTGGTCCCGTATTTGAAGTTTAGTTTGCTTCCGTGGAGTATCTCGGCGTCAACATATTTTGTAAGTTCTAGGGATCCTATGGTATAGTCTTCATTTCTATGAGTTTCGAATTATGTAACGAATGCTGATGTCATTTTTTCTTGCAAGTTATAGATAGATGTCAACGTCTCTTCTGGGGTCTATGATGGTGGCTTCACCTTGAGATCCTAGAAAGTAGGAATTATGGGCTATGCCCTCAGATTTTATTATCTCAAATATCATAATCAAACCTCATGGTATGGGAATTTTGAGTTCGATTTTAACCCCTTTTTCTCCTTTTATTTTTATTTCACCGTCAATTTGTCGTGTTAGTGTGTAGATTAGTCTCATGCCCATAGTTTCGCATTCTTCTGGTTTGAATCCTTCTGGGAATCCGATGCCATCATCTTCCATGATGAGATTTATAGAATCTCTGCTTTTGTATGCTTTTACTGTGATTGTACCTTCCTTGTCTGGGAACGCATGCCTCATAGAGTTTGTCAGGGCCTCGTTTATTATAAGTCCGCAGGGGATGGCCTGGTTTATTGTGAGTTTTATATCCTGGACTTGAATGTTGAATTTTATCCTTGGAAGCTTGTATGTTGCCTTCAGTTCTGATATGATATCTTTTATGTATTCTTTGAGGTTTATGGAGGCTAGGTCTTCTGATTGGTAGATTTTTTCATGGACTCTTGCAATGG
>LGEU01000069.1 GCA_001507955.1 Methanobacteriaceae archaeon 41_258
GGATTATCTGCTAAAAGGTAATAATTATTCCTTTCAATTTCTTCGTATGTTGTTTTGAAGTAGCCGCATTTCCATGTTCCATGTCTATAACAGCTATTAGATTTTGAATTTAGGTCTAGTATAACATATTTTTTGTAGAAATCACATTGGACTGTCCTGTTCACCACGAATATCTCATGGGGTGTTCCATCTTCGCATCTAATCATAATGGGGGGTATATTATTCCAGGGATATATTGTTATGTTTGCATGTAGTTGTGGTGGGAGTATTTTGTTGAGGAGTTCTGGGGTGGCTTTTAATTTACTTATTTTGTCGTAGGATAAAATCTCGGAACTTTCACTAGAGGATAATCCAGGGATTACATTATCGGTTGTTGGAAGAGTCTCCCAATTATTTGGAGATCCGGGTGTATCTATTAGTATTTCTGTCGTTTCGCTTACTACCCTTTCAAAGTAATATCTTTGAAGGTTTTCGTGGTCTATCTCCCTTTTCATATCCATTAAGTCACTGGAAACGCCCATTATAACAATTAGGATGACCATTGATAATAGTACGTCTGTTGAGAAGACCAAGCCTTCTTCCTTCATTTTATCCCATACTTTTTTCGGTGAGCTTCATCCAGGAAGAGTATGTAGACTGTTGTTGAATTTATGATGAATGGCGAGCCTTCATATAAGTCCCCGAATATGACATGGTCCACCGAGGCTATGGTGGAGCCATTGTTTAACCCATGGGGGATTATGAAGGTCTCCAAACCTCGGTGGGGGCATGTAGCCTTTCCCTCCAACCGGCAGAGGTAACAAGCCCCATCATTACTTTCATGATAATAACCGTTTTGGATGCAATCTATCATGACAAGAGCAGATCCATGAACTTCATAAGGTTCATAGGGGCATTTTCTGATAATGAAAGGTGAAGTGGCGTTTTCATAAAATGATCCATTTGCGCCTCCAAGATAAGCTGCTAAACTGTGATAGTATTCTATACTGGTAAGATTGTGGGAGATTGAATCGCATTTCGTGAACGGGAGAGGATCTGGCAGACCTTCAACAGATACTAGTTGTGAAATGTTTTCTGCATGTTTAACATTGCCTTTTTGGACTGTTATTGTTGAATTCACCTCGATATAGAATGGATCTTCTTCATAGGAGGTTATGGTTTTTATGGTACAATTCACATCACAGTCATAGATGAGTTTGTCGATTCTTTCCTGCACTTTCGCTTTCACATATTCGCTGCTGTTTATAATTGTCATGTTCTCTTCAATGACCCCATAGGCAGTATTATTCAAAACATCCAGGGTTATAATTGGTATATTATCTTTCACGTCTTTAAATGTTGACATAACATTGTTTGAATTTATGGAATCGCAATTAGCCCTATTCTCATAATCTAACATAGTTAAAGTGCTGAGAAATAATATGAAAATTGGGATTATAAGTAAAAGCACTGTTCCATTCAAAACATAACCCTTACTCCCTACCATAAATAATATTATAATACATAATATTATAAAAATATTATCATAATAGTTTCAAGAAACCATAACACAAAGTATTACCCGTGAATAATTTAAATAACATGAAAACGTAAAAAAGGTTTTAATAACCCCCACCCATTCTAAAGATGCAAACCAGAAAATAATGCAGAATGGAGGTTTATAAAATGTCAGAAACCGTGAGAACATGGCGCCACATACCCCAACGTTACAATCTACTAGGCTCTAAATGCCTAAATTGTGGCTCAGTATTCTTCCCGAAACGCATAGTATGCCCCCGATGCAGGAGAAAAGGCAAACTAGAAGATATAAAATTCAAGGGGAAGGGTAAAATACACAGTTACTCCGTGATACACGCTCCAAGTAACGAATTCAAAAACATAGCACCATACGTAGTTGCCATAGTCGAATTAGAAGAGGGGGTTAAGATAACCACCCAAATTGTCGACTGCGACCCTAACAACATAAAAATAGGAGACAAAGTAGAAATGGTATTCAGAAAAATAAGAGAAGAAGGAAAAGACGGGGTGATAACATATGGCTTCAAATTCAAACCAACAAGCTAAAATAGGAGTCCTACTCATAGGCCATGGAAGCAGACTACCCTACGGAGAAAAAGTTATAAAAGAACTCGCCAGACTCTACAAGATGGAAGTAGAATACCCAGTTGCAGTAGGCTTCATGAACATTTCAAAACCAACCATCCCAGAAGCCATAAAAAAACTTTCACAAAAAGGTGTTGAAAAAATAATTGTCACACCAGTATTCCTGGCCCATGGTGTGCACACAAAACATGACATACCACACATACTAGGAATAAATGATGGAAAGGAATACGAACATTCCCATGAACACCAACACGATGAAAAAGCAGAATTTGACGGTGAAATAATTTACACAGAACCCATAGGCGCGGACCCGCGAATCGTTGAAATAATAAAAGACAGGGTAAATTCCGCCATTTCATGATAGAAATGAAAATCTCAGATTTAGGCGAAAAAAAGCTTATTAAAAGGATAATAGCCAATATAAAATCTCATCTGAGGGATTTTAACATAGAAGGTCTTGGTGATGATGCCGCCATCATAGACATGGGCAGAGAATACATTGTTGCAACAGCCGACCTGCTAAGACAAACCTCACATTTCCCTGAGCCCATGACCCATGAACAAATGGGCTGGAAAAGTGTAACAGTCAACGTAAGTGACCTGGCCGCGATGGGGGCGAAGCCATTAGGATTTTTATTATCAATGGGCCTCCCACCCCATATGAAAGTTGAAGAATTCGACGAACTCCTTAAAGGTATCCTTAAAGCTTGCGACCATTACAAGATACCTCTCATCGGCGGAGATACAAAAGAAGCAGATGAAATAATACTAGCAGGAACCGCCATTGGGATAACACTGAAAGAGAACGTGCTTTTAAAAAGTGGTTCACGAGAAGGGGACTTGATAGGGGTAACAGGACAATTAGGCCTTGCAGCAGCCGGGATGAAAATAATCCTCTCTAGAACAAAGGAAGTGCCAATAGCAGATACATCTAGGATCATGGATCACGCTCTTAAACCAAGGGCAAGATTAAAAGAGTCCTTGATAATAGCAAAATCGCATCTCGTAAACGCAGCCACTGATATAACAGATGGTCTTGTAAGTGAATTGAATGAACTGATAAAAGCCTCCCCTAAAACCATTGGTATAAAATTATACGAGGATAAGCTCCCCATCCCCCAAGAAGTGGAAGAAATAGCGAAATTCATCAAGGAGGACCCCTTAGAGTTGGGACTTTATTATGGCGAAGACTTCGAACTTCTTTTCACACTCCCACCCGAGAATATCACCCCCCTCCGTGCTCAATTAGATTTTCATATCATAGGTGAGGTCACCACAACAGGGACGATTGAAATAGTTGATAAAGAAGGAAGAACATACACATTACCAGTGAAAGGATATGAACATCTGAGGGGTTGAAGTTGATAAAAGAGGCTATTCTCTATGAAAAGGTCGACGGAAGGGTGAAGTGTAGCGTATGTAATAGAAGGTGTTCAATTCCCGAAGGCAAAAGGGGGTTTTGCCTCACAAGAGAGAATAGAAATGGTAAACTTTACAGTTTGATCTATGCTGCTGTATCTTCCTCTGCAGTAGATCCCATCGAAAAGAAGCCACTATTTCATTTCTACCCTGGAAGTTTTGTCTATTCTCTGGGGACAATTGGTTGTAACTTTCGTTGCAAGCACTGCCAAAATTGGAATATTTCACAAGCAGTAATAGATGAAGCATACACAGAGGATATACCACCCAAAGAAGCTATTGAAGCCACGAAGAGGTATAATTGTAAGTCTATTGCATGGACGTATAACGAACCCACTATCTGGCTCGAATATACACTTGATTGTGCAGAACTTGCACATAAGGATGATATTAAGACCGTTTATGTTACGAATGGTTATATGACGGAGGAAACCCTTGAACTCTTATCACCGTTGTTAGATGCTGCTAACATAGACCTAAAAGGGATGACAGATAGATTCTATAAGACTGTCTGCAGTGCAAAATTGCAACCAGTACTTGACAGTATAAAATGGATGCATGATGCAGGGATACACATTGAAGTCACAAACCTTATAATACCCGGATATAATGATTCAGAGGAGGAGCTTAAGGCCCTTGTCAAGTTCATGGTCGAGGAGGTTGGGGTTGAGGTTCCGTTACATTTCACGCGCTTCTACCCACATTATAAGATGCGACATTTACCCCCAACGCCAACAGAAACCCTTCTCAAAGCCCGCGATTTAGCACTTGAAGAAGGCATGAGATATGTTTATGTGGGGAATGTTCCAGGTCTTTCAGAGGAAAACACTTATTGTTATAATTGTGGCGAACTTCTAATACAAAGATATGGTTTTCAGATTAACCGGCTAAATTTGAAAAAGGATAGGTGCCCATCCTGTAATGCAAAGATCGATATAATAATCTAGGCTATCCTTTCAAATTTCTCGGACTCTTTTAATGGTTTTGTGGCGTCTACACCGACCTTTGTAGTTGTCCCATCAGCTGACGCTGAAGGGTCAAGGGATGAACCCCTCGCTCCGCGGACTATAAGTATGTCATCATCTTTTACCCGTGTAGCTATCGCATACTCCACGTCCTCTAAATCAAAGGGATTTATATCATCGTCAACAACTACAACATGTTTTAATGAGGGATGGGCTGATAAAGCCGCCATTATAACATTTTTACCATCGCCCTCCGCTTGTTTCTCCATGGAGATAATTGCATGTAACCAGCAACAACCGCCTTCTGTAAGAATCACATTTTTCACGCTTGGAACAGTATTCTCCACAGCTTTTAATATCCTCGGCTCTTGTGGGAGTCCTTGGAGTAATTTATGTTCAAGGCCAGCGGGTAGAATAGCGTGATATAATGGGTTGTCTTTAAAGTGGATCCTTTCAACTTTTATAACAGGTTCTTCCCTTATAATATCATATGTGCCGGTTAAATCCACGAAAGGGCCCTCATCAGCTCTCTCGTCGGCGAGAATCTTCCCCTCTATTATTATCTCCGCCTCTGGAACTTCTAGGTCCACTTTTTCACATTTGAAAAGTTTAAGTTTTCCATCATGAAAATTGTTGGCAACTTCTAGTTCATCAACATTTATTGGTACTGATGTCGTTGTTGCGAGTAATGTTGCAGGGTGCATTCCAATGACTATAGCTATGGGCAGATCTTCCCCTATTTCCTCTGCTTTTTTATAGTAACTGTAGAGGTGTCTTGGGACTATGCGCACAGCTAAGTGTCTTTTATCGAGTAACATCATCCTGTGGATGGAGGCGTTCCGCACTCTGGTTTCTGGGTCCCTGGCTATGATGGCACCCGCGGTAATATAAGGGCCCCCATCTTTTTTGTAGTATGTGAGGATTGGTAGCTTTTCTAGGTTCGCTTTAAAGGAATGGTAACCTTCAAGTTTTTCGGTACTTTCTATTGGTGTTGGGTTCTCCATTGCTTGGATTATTCGCCTTGTTATGTTCTCTTTTTTGCAGTTGAGCGCCCTTGAGATCTTCTTTCTACTGTTGCATATTCCTGAGATCACGGGTATTTTGGATTCTTTGACATTTTCTAGGATCACGATTTCCTTGGGATGTTCTCTGAGGACTCTAGCAGCTTCAATATAAGTTGAAACTTCCTTTTCGATCCTTATGATATTGAATTCGTCTTTTATGGATTGTAAAAATTTTCTCATTTGATCACCAATTTTTTTGAATATTAATAGGTCCATCCCTTTAGTTTTTTTACTTTTGTTTCTATTTTTTCATTTTTTATCCCGAGGATTTCGGCTGCTAATATGGCTGCGTTGCCACCATTTTCTATGCCAACAGTACCTACAGGGGCTCCTGGGGGCATGTTAACCATGGAGAATAAAGAATCTAAACCATAGGCTTTAAGAGCACATGGGACTCCTATAACTGGTTTGTCTGTAAGGGCTGCTATTGCACCACTCACATGTGCAGATAATCCACTGATCGCTATGAATAATTTAACAGTTTCCATACCTTCTATGTATTTTTGGAAACGTTCTGGGTATCTTATGGGGGATATAACATTCAGGTCATAGGATATGCCCAGTCTATCGAGGAACATGGTGACTTTCTTGGTGATTTTCATATCAGAGTAACTGCCTGGGACAACAGAGACAAGTGGATTGTTATCTGTTATTTCTTCTTTGGTTGTCCAGATTGTTTCTGGGGTGATTATTTTGATTGGGGAGTAGTAGTTTCCTCTCATGTTATTGATGATGCGTGATTCGTCCCTTTCAACCTTTTCATAGTATTCTTCTCTGAGTTTTATTATACGGGCCCTTATCTTCTGGTTATAGGTTCCGAGTATCTGGGCGGCGAATAGGGCGCCGTTTTCTCCCCTGTCAATACCGACAGTGGCAACAGGAACTGGGAAGGGCATCTGAGAACATGCGAAGAGAGCGTCAAGCCCCCCTATTTTAACATCAACAGGAACACCCACAACTGGCCGATAAGTTTTCGCGGCTATTATTCCTGGAAGATGTGCGGATAATCCAGCTATGCCCATGAAAACTTCAACACCATTTCTAACAGAATCTAAAACGATACTCTTAACCCTTTCATGGGTTCTGTGAGCTGATGCCACCTTTAAGTCATATGGGATTCTAAGTTCTTCGAAGATATTCATGGCCTTTTCGGCTATCCTATAATCTGTTCCGCTTCCAAGAATTATCATTACCTTTGG
>LGEU01000070.1 GCA_001507955.1 Methanobacteriaceae archaeon 41_258
TCTAACCTTCCTAGGATACCCTTTAAGGTTTTTGCTATTTTCTTGTGGAAGACTTCTGCTTCTTCTGTTTCAAGGCCCCTGAGGTCTGCGAGCAATCCCCTGCAGCCGCATGCCATGTTAAATATTTTAACCTCGGGGACGAATATCGCCCTCCCACTCAGTTCTTGGAGGGTGTCCTCGATCTTGTCCCTTGCATGGGACAACTCTTTTAAGGTTTTGTTCATTATAGGTCCCTTCTTTTAAGGATCAACTCTTTGGCGAGGTTTTCGCAGAAATTACATTTATGGCATGATTTTTTGCAGGTTTTCTATTGTCTTATAGCGCCTTCAAGTTTTTCGTTTGGTATGTGGAAGTGGTCCCTTAATTCGTTTGGGCAATCCAATAATTCTAGGAGATTACCCTTGTGGTTTCCTTGGAGGTAACTTTTCATGGTGTCTATTATCCATTGAGTGGTGTTTGCTCTGCCGGAAATTTTTATTATGTCGATGCCTATCTTTTCATATTCCGGGATGTCTTCTGGTCTTATCCAAGGCGATCTTATTATGAGTGTGGGTTCTCTAACTCGTAGTGAAATACACTTTTCGAAATAGTAGTCTCCTATGATGGCTATTTGGGGTGAAGCTGTGATATGTGAGAATAAGTTGAAGTGTGAGTGACGGAATGGGCATTTATAAAGGCATGCTTCATTGGCTATGACCTTGAGTTTACAAGTTGTAGCTTCTCTTATAGCCTCTAACAAGTCGAAGTGTCTGTTTATATTCGTGTCGACTGTTATCTCATCTGCTCCTAAATCTTCGAAGAATTCGGCCCTTTGGGGTGAATCCACGTGGGCTATGCATGATACTCCCACTTTTAGATCCTGTAGTTCCTTTGATATCATCTCTACTAGGTATGGGTCTGAGACTATGACTGTGTCCACGTTTAGTGTCTCTAATTCTTCTAGGTACTTCCTGAAGATGTTGTAACCATTGGAGGTTAGGTGTTGCCCTGACAAACATGAGGAATTTAGAATCAATTTAAATTTGATATTGTGGTGATGTGCATAGGATGCTTGCCTTCCAATGTCTTCTAGGAGTGGTGAATGTAATGTTGCCCGGCCGCTGCCCATGTACTCTGATGGGCCTGCCATGTAAACCTCGTCTATGCCCCCTTTTAGTTCTTTTATTATTTTCCTGAGGGATTCTGTGTCTCCTGGGAGTGGCGCGCTAAACTTCATCATTGGTATTCTAGGAATACCCTAATATAAGGATTATGATAATAAAAAAAGGAGAGTTCTTATTATGCGAATTCTATGGTGCTTGGTGGCTTGTCGCTCACTGAGAGGGCTACATGTGTCACTTCAGGTATCTCAGAGGTTATGCGCTTGGATATTCTCCTTATAAGGTCCCATGGTAGTTCAGGCACCCTTGCTGTCATGGCATCTATTGATTCAACCATCCTTAAAACTACAAGATAGCCAAAGTCCCGCATGTCACCTTTAACGCCTGTGGCCATCGTATCAGTAAGTACTGCGAAGTATTGCCAGAGCCTTTCATCCAATCCCGCGGCTATTATCTCCTCCTCTACTATAGCATTAGCCCTTCTACATATCCTAATCTTCTCAGGGGTTATCTCACCTATTATCCTAACAGCAAGACCCGGGCCTGGGAATGGTTGTCTTTTGATTATCCTATCTGGGAGGCCTAGTTCTCGAGCTAGGATGCGTACTTCGTCCTTGTAAAGTTCCCTTAAGGGCTCAACTATCTTTAAGACAAGGCCATGGGGTAGGGTTACATTATGGTGGGATTTGATCCTCCCCTCACTTTCAATCCAATCAGGTGCTATAGTCCCCTGGACAAGGTATTCAGCGCCTATTTCCTCCGCAACCTCCTCGAAGACTTCTATGAATACTCTCCCGATTATCCTGCGCTTTTCCTCAGGGTCGGTGACTCCTTTGAGTTCTTTTAAAAACCTGTCTGAAGCGTCGATGAAACGCAGATTAAGGCGACTACTAAAGGTTTCCCTGACATACTCAACCTCACTCTCTCTTAGGAGGCCATGATCCACGAATACTGCTACTAGCCTCTCCCCTATAGCCCTGCTGGCGAGTACTGATGCAACTGAACTGTCAACACCACCCGAGAGTGCTATTATAGCCTTACCATCACCTACGCGTTCTTTTATATCCTCTACTGCCTCTTTTATGAAATCTGATGGTTTGAACATTATTCCACGCCCTCGCACACCCTATAAAAGTTTTCGAATATCCTAGGACCCTCTAGCGTGTGATGGACCTCAGGATGAAACTGCACACCATAAAGTGGCCTTTTAACATGTTTCATGGCTTCTATCTCACATATACTTGACCTTGCAAGGACCTTAAAATCCTCTGGTAAAATTTTAACCTCATCCTTGTGCGAAGCCCATACACTCATATGGGATCCGAGGCCCTTGAATATATCATCCTCGTCCAATATTTCTATTTCTATCTGGGCATATTCCTCAGCTTCTGCACTACCAACCCTACCATTGAATGCTAGGGCCATGAGCTGGTGTCCAAGGCATATGCCAAGTATGGGCAACTTAATATCCCTTATATATTCTATAGAATTCCCAGCCTCACCTACAGAGGGCCCCCCACCTATTATAATCCCATTGGGCTCATATTCTAGGAGGACATCAACTGGGATAGTATTAGGTATTATCTTTGAGGGTATATTAAGGTATCGTAGCGTCCTATAAATCCTATGATTATATTGTCCATGATTGTTCACAATGAATATCACAATCCCACCCCCTGGGGGGAAACTATAAATTATATAAGATTACATTTACTACTATGGAAGTACGTGATATTATATATTTGATAGTGGCGGTGATACTTGCAGTTATAGCCTTTTATGTGCTCATATGGTTACTGCCGGTTATAGTGATCCTCATAATAGCATATATTATCTACATCTTCCTCAAGTCAGGAGACTAGAATAAGAAGATGGAAGTATATGCTACAACACACAGGGGACTGGAAAAGATAACAGCAGAGGAAATCCAAGAGCTAGGGGGTAAACTAAAAAAATACAGTAATGGTAGAGTCTATTTTAAATGCGATGAAAAATTAATCGACAAGTTAAATTATCATGCACGGACCTGTGAAAGGATCATACTACTACTCAAATCCACTAAGGTCACAGGACTTGAGGATATCTACAATGAGATTAAAGACATTGATTTTTCATTTATAAGGCCAAGTGAAAGTTTCGCTGTAAGATCGAAGAGAGTGGGCGTCCACAACTTTAACTCCATGGACATTGCAAGGGTGGCTGGTGACGCCATCATAAAAAGCTACCAATCCTCGGCTGAAAAACGCCTCAAAGTAAACCTAGACTCCCCCGATAATATAATCAGGGTCGAATTAATCCATGACCTTCTACTGGTAGGCGTTGACACCACCGGGGACAAAGGATTGCATAGGAGGGGCTACAGGGTATACCAGCACCCAGCACCACTCAACCCGACAATAGCAGCCGCACTCCTTAAAATATCCAAGTGGAAGCCAGAGAATATACTAGTAGATCCCATGTGTGGTAGCGGCACCATACTAGTCGAAGCAGCCCTCATGGGGAGCAACATCCCACCAGGCCACCTTAGAGAGTGTGAAAAACTGCAATTCGACCATAAACTTAAAATCATGGGCATTGAAAAGTTCAGGAAACACGTTAAAGGCTGCCAAGAGACACTATCAAGACTTGGTATAGACTTCATCAAGATCAAGCAAGGCGACGCGGAACACCTAGAAAAGTATGTTCAAGAAGCCGACAACATCGTTACAAACCCACCATATGGGATCAGAGTCGGGAGAAAATCGAAAATCAAAAAACTCTACCATAATTTCCTCAAAACCGCGAAGAACATCCTCACAGAAAATGGGAGTATAACACTCCTAACACCCCAAGAAAAAATCCTGAAGAATACAGCAACCAAATTAGACTATGAATGGACCGAAACACCAATAATATATGGTAATCTCCCAGTGAAAATATTTAAATTAACTATATGAACTCGGCGGAGGTTTGGGTTGACTTGGCCATAAAATTGCTAATAGTTGAAGATGAAAGTATAGTAGCCCTCGACATTAAACATAGAGCCGAATTATTAGGCTACGAGGTTGTGGGTATAGCAAGTTCGGGGGAGGAAGCCCTAAAACTTATAAAGGAGAAGAAACCGGACCTAGTTCTCATGGACATTGTACTAAAAGGGGAGATGGATGGTATAGAAGCCGCAGAGGTCATAAAAAGGGACTATAATATTCCAGTAGTGTATCTCACAGCCCACTCTGATAAAGAAACCCTTGATAGGGCGAAACAAACAGAACCATTCGGTTACCTTATAAAACCATTCGAGGATAGGGAATTACACAGTGCAATTGAAGTAGCCATTTACAAGCATATGATAGAATCAAAGCTCAGGATAAGCGAAGAAAGATACCGTAAATTGGTAGAATCTTCACCAGACCTTATCATGCTCCTAGATAGGACTGGGAAGATAGTGCTCCTTAATAACGCCTTTGAAAGAGTTACAGGGTTCCCCAGGAAAAAATGTTATAAAAGGCATGTTAAGATCCTCAAAGAAATGGGTGTCATCAACAAAGGAGAATTCAAGAAGTTCATGGAAGAACTTGTAAAACCATTCAAGGACCGTCTAGATAATCCAGTGCAAGTGAAAATAAAAGACAAGAAAGGGAGAAAACACTACCTCGAGTTATACGCCTCCACCATAAAAAATGGGGAAAATTTTATACAACTTATAGGGCATGATATAACAGCAAAAGTGGAATCCGATAAAAGAAAGTTAAAATTGATCAGGGAAAAAACAAGACGCGAAGTATATGGGTTCCTCTTATCAGCCATCCCAGTATTCACGTCAATAGTCCCACCACAACTTAGAAATACTATAATAAAAAATTTCGGGGACAAATTCGAAGAAAATCTCAAAGCCTCATTCAATGAACACATGAAAAGGAAAGGCCTACTACACCAGATCAGGACAAAGAAAATAGAGAACCCTAAAGAAGTTTTCAAAGCCTATATATCATGGTTAGAATCATTCCTCAAAAACCTTGGAATAAAAACAAGAATAAGAAAGGGAGCAGACCACTACAAATTTGAATTCATAACAATCCCATGGGGTGATGTGAAGATAAACCCTATGTTTTCCCTCATGTTCAGGACAATACTCTTGAGAAGCTTCACATGGACAAGGCTTAAAGGGAACGTGATCCAAACACCTAAAAGAGAAAAACTTGAATTCGAATTCCACATATAATAGGGGGAGGCGTTGAAATTGGAAAAACTTCAGAGGATAAGCACGGGCATAAAAGGTTTAGATGAAATACTGGGGGGATTCCCAGTAGGCCGCAGCATACTCATAACAGGGGATGCAGGTTCTGGTAAAACAATAATGAGTTTGCAATTCGCTATAAAAAGTGCAGAAGAGGGTTTTGGGACAGTCTATATTACTACAGAAGAGGACGAAACAGACCTCAATTTCCAGTGCAACTCCTTTGGCTGGGATATAACGCCATTAATCGAGGATGGTAAATTAGAGATAATGAGTCTCGCCGCTGCAAGAGCCGTAGTTACAGAGGCTGAGATGAAGATCGGTATAGAATCAATGAACGAAGACATTGGAAGACTCCTAGAGGAAGTTCCACCCGATACCAAAGTCCTTATCATAGACAATCTTGGAAGTCACACCGGCAATTTAACACCCTATGAGTTCAGGAATAGGTTCGATTTCTTTGTATATGAACTGAAGAAGAGGAATATAACGAGTCTGATAATACTTGATAGTGCAACCGCCAGAGAATTTAATGAAATAGCACTATTTTCAGTTTATGGTGCTATAAACCTCATAAAAAGGGAGAATCCCTACACTGGTAGAAGGGAAAGAGTCATGGACATCATTAAAATGCGCAGTACAAGAACACCAGTAGATTTCGTACCTTATAGGATAGGTGAAAACGGCATCGAAATAATAGAAAAGGTGAAATATGAATAAGCTCATAGGCGTTCAAGGGCCTTTAGGATGAGCTTAACACAATTTTTAATATCATCCATGTTCGCAATACCTACAGGCGTGTGAATATACCTTGTAGGTACTGACACAACCCCTGCCGGTATACCGGCGCGGGTTAAATGTATTGCTGTTGCATCTGTCGTACCGCCCTCGCTCACCTCTAACTGTACAGGTATGTTTTCTTCATTCGCGGTTGAAATAAGCCAGTCCCTGATCTTCTTATGGGTTATTATGCCCTTACCACTGGCGTCAGTTAAAATTATTGCCGGTCCTTTGCCGAGCTTGGCCGGAGCATCCTCCTCCTCCATACCCGGGTGATCCCCTGCTATTGTAACATCAAGTGCCAGGGCCATGTCGGGGTTTAATTTGAATGCTGATGTCCTCGCACCCTTAAGGCCCACCTCCTCTTGGACTGTGCCAACACCATATATTGTTGCCCGTGTTTCAGCAGCCTTCAAAACTTCTATTAGTATGAGGCAGCCTATCCTATTGTCAAGGGCTTTACCACTGAATAATCTGTTTGGGAGTTCCTTGAATGGGGCTTTAAAGGTTACAGGGTCCCCTACTCCCACGAGTTTTTCTGCATCTTCTCTTGAAGTTGCCCCTATGTCTATGAACATTTTCTCATAACTTGTAACCTTTTTTCTCTCCTTTGGTTTCATCCTATGCGGCGGCTTTGAACCTATAACCCC
>LGEU01000071.1 GCA_001507955.1 Methanobacteriaceae archaeon 41_258
CCTATGTCTATGAACATTTTCTCATAACTTGTAACCTTTTTTCTCTCCTTTGGTTTCATCCTATGCGGCGGCTTTGAACCTATAACCCCTGCTATTGGACCCTTTTTTCCATGGACTTCCACTGGTTGGTTGAGAAGCATCTGATCATTTATTCCACCGATCTTTGAAAATCTTATGAAACCTTTCTTGTCAATGTAGCGTACCATGAGGCCTATTTCGTCCATGTGAGCTGCTAACATTATACTAGGAGCTTCTGGGTCGCCTTTCCTTGTCATTATAAGATTTCCGAGATTGTCCTTCTCTATACTATCCACTTGTCCATTAAGTTCATCTTTCATTATCTCTGTTATCTCATCTTCAAAACCTGATATGCCATTAGCTTCTGATAAACGCTTCATCAAATCAAACATCCTAACCTACCCCAACGACTTAATGAGTATGAGTATCCCCATGATTATCAAGAGAACTTGTGGCCAAAAACGCAAATAGGCTGTTGGTATTATGCCCGAGGCGACGAGGAGCCATATAGCACCTATTAATATGAATATGCATCCAAGGTAGACTCCCCATTTATCCTTAGATTTCTTCTTTTTAATTTCAATTTCCTCAGCCAAGAATATCACCTCTAATAATTGATAGTTTCATACCCATAATAATATGGGGGGTAATTATTTTATAGTAAATTTTGGGAATCTATTTTCATGGTTGAAAAGGGGCATCCACGTTACAGATCATTGAAGTTACGGGAAAAGATCCTAGAAGCTTACCATAAAGGAGTGCTTGCAGATGCCGGTATCATAGCCCATGGGAGGGGAGAAGCCTTCGATTACCTTATAGGGGAAAAAACAAGAAGACCGGCAATCCGGGCCATTAAAGCAGCCGCGGCATTACTATTACTGGCCAAGAACCCTGTATTGTCAGTGAATGGTAATACAGCCGCTCTCGTCCCAAGGGGGATAGTTGAACTTGCAAGACTACTAAATGCAAAGATAGAGATAAACCTCTTCCACAGAACACCCGAGAGAGTTAAACTCATAGAGGAAATACTCAAGGAGGCTGGTGCAAGGGAAGTTCTGGGAACAGACAGGGAAGAACTCAAACACCTCAAGGGTATAAAGAGTCCAAGGGCCACAGCAAGTCCAAGGGGCATATACACCGCAGATGTTGTCCTAGTACCATTAGAGGATGGAGACAGGGCTGAAGTGCTTAAAAATGCCGGTAAAACCATCATAACCGTGGACCTCAACCCATTATCGAGAACATCACAACGGGCTGATATCAGCATCACAGATAACATAGTAAGGGCCATACCCCTCCTCATAAAATACGTGAAAAAATTAAGAGATTACAAAAAGGATGAACTAGAAAAGATCCTAGAAGAATTCAACAATAAAAAGAACTTGGAGGATATGCTCCGTTTAATAGACCTTCAAAGGATGCGAAAACTCTAAAAGGGAGAGACTAGATGAGGATTATAGGATTGGCTGGGATGCCAGGATCAGGTAAAGGAGTGGTATCAAGTATCGCAGAGAAGATGGGCTACCACATAATACGGATGGGTGACATCATAAGGGAGGAAGCAGAGAAAATAGGGAAAGATCCAGGGGAGACGGCAGTGCAACTAAGGAAAGAGCACGGAGAATATATAATAGCAGAAAAATGCATCCCCAAGATAGAAAGCATTAAAAGAGGGAAGATCCTAATAGAGGGCATAAGAAGCCCCTACGAAGTTGAAATGTTTAAAAAGCGTTACAAAGGATTCAAGGTAATATCAATATTCTCCACCAGGAGAACAAGATTCAAACGCCTCCAAAGGAGGGGGAGAAGAGACGACACAAAAGATTACAAAAAATTCATGGAAAGAGACCAGAGAGAACTAGGATTCGGCCTTGGAGACGTTATAGCAACATCAGATTATATAATAATAAATGAAGGCCCCCTCCAAAGATTCAAAGAAAACGCGAAAAAATTACTAAAGAAGGCTACAATGAACTGTTAAGGTTGGACACCCCATGGAATGTGAAGTTAAGGTCAAAACCAGGATAAAAGCAACAGAAAACCCCCGGAAGGTATTAGAGAGCGTACTTAACATATTCCCAAAAATAGAAGTCAAGGAGAGAAATGATTCAATCCAAGGCGAAGGTGGGATAGAAGTCCTAGAAGAACTCAGAGAATCTCTAGAGAAGAGGAGAATACGTTCAACAGCAAGAAAAGTATTATACGAGAACATTACAGGTAATAGGACAACATTTTACCTTAACAAACAAGCTGCATTCATAGGCAAGGTTAACATACTAGAAGAGGAGATATCACCCCTCGGTGATATAAAAGTGGAAATCATAGCAGAGAACCTAAAAGAGGTCATCAACTGGTTAGCACCCAAAATCGAAGAAGAACCCAACTAATCTTTATCCACGAGAATGGCATCCCTTATCTCCAAAACGCCACTATCCTGGAACCACCTCTTCTCGGCATCTAAGATCTTGATCCTCCTTTTGAATATTGGCCCGTCAAGGACGAATGTCTCGGCTTCACCACCCTCAAATGCCAAATGAACACCATGCTCCCTATTCAAATTTTTTAATTCTGTGAGCATCCTCTGGTCTATTCGGCGTCCAAGCCATGAACTGTCAAAACCCTCCGCTGCAACCGCAGTCACAATAACCTCAAACCTCAAATCAAGGATTTCCATCATATACTTTAACGGGTCCACGTGCCAGAGGGGCGTTTTTGAGATGAGTCCAGCCTCCCGGCAGAGTCTTTCGATCCTTGAACGCTGATAACTGGAAGCAATAGCCCCTGAATATAATACTTTAACTCTCCGTTCCCTGAGCACTTTTAAAAGTCTTTTAAGGTCCTTGAGTTCTTCTTCCTTTACTCCAGTTGTTGAACCCTCGATTAATGGTATGCCAATAGCCTTGGAAGATAAACGCGTCCACCTTATATTAGGCACATGAAACATGTAAGAATATGGGTTATCTGAGACCATGGATACTAGATATCTTACATTATCATTTTTCATGGCCCTGTAGAGTGCCATTGTACTATCTTTACCACCAGAATAAAGTACAGCCGCATCCAAAGCTTATCTCCCCATTTTTCTCCTGATAGTGGCTAGGAAGGCCATGATACTATCTATGAATATGCCTGCGAGTCCAGCTAACATGCCGATGAAGCCGCAGGAGACTACTACCGCAGATTTGGGTGGCATGGCAGCCCTGAGACCTTTAATCTTCTCCTCTACTGGGCCTTCAATGGAGGCTATTGCGATGCCCTTGGATGAAAGATATTCTTTTAAATTTGGGATCTTATTTGCATGGGTGTCAATAGACACACGTATTATACTGTATCTTGTATAGATTTCATCGGTTAATATGAGCCAATCAGATACTCTGTCAATGGTGGCCCGTGGATCATCACCTTTAACCTTAAATATGATGGTCCCATTGGGATTCGCCTTACAATATGTTACATTAGAATCTATAAATGGTATGCCCTTCTCTATTAATTCTCCACGTCCACTAGTAAAATTATCAGTTTTTAAGAGAACATATTCCATTTTAACATCTTCAACACCTTCAATGCCTTTAACGTCCCTAATGAATTCCCTGATATTGGTATCATAGGACAAGTCAACATAGACTGTCTCAGGGCTACTATATATGCTCTCATAAAAGCTCCGGGCCATGCCAGGTATATCATCATATACTGGTAGGATAAAAAATGTGCCCCCGATAACACCAACCATGAAACCTATGAATATGACAAAAAGCAGGTTCTTTTTACCGACAACTGGGGTCATAAGACCCACAGAGAATACGAAGGCCAAAAGTATTATGAATAGTATGAGCATTATTAAGGTTATTATGACATTCATCGTTTTCCCCCATGTTTTTGACAAACCCTTTAAAGTCTTTTATGTCCTTCAGTCTTTTTTCATGGGATTTTCTGTTGCAACTATTTTACCGTCTGTTTTACTTATATATACCCTTTCTGTGAGTTTCCCGCCCTTGTAGAGTGGCACTATCCATACTTCAATATTATTCCCTTGGATGTTTATGGAGCCAGATGTTGGCTCTCCGGTGACATGTCCTTGTTTTGATGCTATCTCCTTGGCCTTTTCGGCGGTTATTTCAAGATCTCCCGTGGAATTAGTATTGTTTGATGAATTATTGGATGCTGGGACTACTACTGGTACCGGTTGTGGTTCTGGTGGAGGCGAAGCCTGTGGGGGTGATGTGGACCCCTCCCTTGAAAAGAAGGGACTATAAGCATAGAAGATTAGTAAAGAGGCTATAGCAACTATTCCAATAAGTGCTTTATGTTCCCATCTCATCTTATATCACGTTATCTTTGTTATTTTTATGATTCCGTTATCATTTCTTAGATTATATGATCCTGCGCTAAGATCTGCTGGTGTAACACCAGTTTTGGGTATAATAGTTAAATTTATTTTATAGTTTCCATAATTGACTGTGATCATCCTATTGTTGACATTTATTGTATATGCCCCAGAAGGTAATGTTAAATTCACCCCATATCCCGGGCCATTGACATATACCGTATTTATGGCTTCAGCGACCCTTTCACCTGCCATGCGGGCTTTTCCAAGTTCACCTATCTGAGTCTTTGAAAGTTCACTCTCTACTAGACCAACCATCCCTACTATTATGAGAACGGCTATGAGCGTTGCGAATAATAAGTCGGCGCTTAGAACACCCTTATCATCCATACACATGCACCTTTAACCGTAATTATTCTTGGCAAGTCCAAGAAGCTCCTTATAGAAATCTGAGAGGCAGAATGGAGCCCCAAGCGGGTCATAGAATGGATGGCCTCTAACCTTTATCGTTGAACCTGCAATACCTGCAAAATATTCACGATCAATCTTAGAAATGTACTGGTTCCCATTATGGTCTTCGAGAAGGGGATCACCTATTATGAATGTACTCATCCCTGCCACAGAATTGGTTCCACTTGAACGATTTTCTAAGCGGTCAAAGAATGAAAGTCCATAACGATCCACGATATAATATGGGCGTGGCGTTATGGTACTTGGATTATCAGTACCATCGAGACAATACCATAGGTACTGGAGATGACTATCATCATCAACTGTTTCATTTAACCGATAATCATAGTATGTACCATTAGTAGCATAATATGGGTATTTGTATATAACATTACTTTGACGATACTTGGTATTTATCCAGATATAAGGGTCTTCAAGTCCTTCAATACTCACATAGGCTTTTAGCTGTGGAGTTTTACCCTCAAAAGATTGACCTTTCTGCACAACCTTGATTGGTATCCCCGCCCTAATGGTCACATAGAAACCGAATGGATCCTCTTGGGTTATACTAACATCATTAGTTGTTAATACCACGCCAGTATAATTATTGACTGGAATATTATTTATATATATTTCACGTCCAGTCTCCCTCTCAAGAGTAAGAGTCGAATTTATTATATAGACATTAAGGGCGTCAACAACACGATTTCTGATGTAGATCTTGCTTTGATCAGGTTCAAAGAATGGATTAGGATCCCCAGCTGTTGCATTATCAATAACCATCCTCGTGGCATTATAGGCCGCGTTACGACCAGCATCACTAGCAGCTTTCTCAAGATCGGGATAAAGGGAGGAAACAACAGTTATTGTAACATCACCACCTGTTGCAAGTGCAGCTAACATATTGGCCTCATTCACAATATCGGCATACGCTATGGCCATGATAATAATAGGGATGAATAGTAAGACCGTCATGGGCGTGAAAACATAACCTCCCTCGTCATTATACAAATTTAATCCCTCCATAAGTCTAATCTTACGGGCAAAACATTTGGAAGATTACCGGTATATAAAGCCTCTGTTTTTATAAGATTAGGATCTATGGGGTAACCTGACTGTTGTAACATGTCTATAAGGTTCTGACGCGCCATAGCCTGCGCAGTATAAGCATCATTTGCATAGGCGCTGGCCCACATATTAGCAAGGAATTTTGGATAGATAACAGCCACCCGCGTACCTGAATAAATCTCCGCATTAGAATAACTTCGATAATAACTCGTAGTACCTCCAATGTCGCCGGATTCCCATGATGCGCTGGAATTTACAGTCACTCTAATCTGATATGTTCCTGGTTTAGTAGTGTAATTTTCAGGGGTGCCACTCTTTGTGAATACTTTGCTTCCTGTAACATCTATTGAACCGATATCTATCGCATACTGTGGAGAACCACTATAGAGTCTCACCCAACCACTTGTAGAATTTTTAACTTCTACTGAAACGCTTCTTGTGTCGAGTCCTGTCCCAAGGAATAATATGACCCTCTGGGCATCGGGTCCTATCGTAAATGAATCAATTGGGGCTGTGGTATTTGTACTATTCTGGTAGCTTGGGAATGGGAAATTCTGCCATCTTATAGGAAGCGCACTATATGAAACCGTACTGTAACAATCTACAAG
>LGEU01000072.1 GCA_001507955.1 Methanobacteriaceae archaeon 41_258
TCTGCAATATAAAGTCCCTTTATGCATGTTTCAAGGTTTTCATCAACTACCCTGCCTATTGGTGCGGTGCCCCCTGGATGGGCGCCCCTCGGATGTGTTGAAACTATGGTGGATGTTTCCACGCCAATATTTGAGAGTATGGAACCTGCAATGGCTGATCCCCTTGCAAGTAATCTTATATCATTTAGGGTGTTTTCCTTTATGATTCCATCCAGCCCAACTTTCCCCTTGTTCTCATCGGCGATTTTAACCATTAATCCTATGATATCCTTCTCCTTGTAACCTTCCCCTTTAAGTTCTTTCGAGATGAGTGTGGCGAAATGTGGTGCTAATATGAAATTTTCCATTTCGATTATGGCATTCATCTGCACTTCCTCATTGAATCGGATACCTTCTAGTATGCCCCCTATTGTTATGAAAGTGTCCATGAAGAACGTTTCCCCTGCATTTACACCAGATCTTAGGAGTAGTCTTGGGGTTCCAACCGCCCCCGCGGCGAGGACCACGATCTCATCATATAATGGCCCAGCAGAAGTTTTAACCCCCACTATCTTATTATCTTCTATTATGAGCTTTTTCACTTCGGTTTCAGGTATGAGTTCAGCACCCCATCTTGTAGCATCTTCTATGAATTCCCTGGCGGACCATTTAGCATTCCTAGGGCACCCGAAGGCGCATTTCCCACAAGGTTTACACTTTTTAGGGTTTATAAATTTTGGCATCTTCCTTATAGGTAAGCCAAGTGAATGCGCACTGTCTGTTATAAGTTTTGTCCCGTCACCTATATGTGTCCTTGGGAGGGGCTTTACTTTAAGTTCTTTTTCTATCTCGTCAAGTTCCTTTGTAATATTTATACCATAAGCTCTCAGATCATCTTCAAGGACTCTGACAGCGTTCCCAGCCGCTACGAGGGTGGAGCCGCCTACGCATGAAGTTTTAAGAAGGTCCACGCCTTGGGGTGGGGGGTCATAGCATTTAAACGCATGCTTGGAGGGTATGAGGGGTCCTTTTTCTATGATGGTGACTTCCGTGTTATTCTTTGCAAGTTCCCTTGCGATGGTGGCGCCACCAGCCCCTGAACCAACAACTATAACCATAAAACCACTTTTTATTCGAATAATATTATGGACTTTGTAGGGCAGGATTTGGCGCAGAAACCACAACCTATACAAATTTGGTCATCTATTTCCACTGTCCAGTCTTCTTCCACTTTAATGGCCTTAACCGGACAAAGTGATATGCATGCTCCACAGTCTATGCATTTATCTTTATCCTTTTTAACAACTCTTATTATGGGGTTTACCTCTATACCCTGCTCCTCTATAAATTTTATACTCTCTTTTTCCTCGGGGCCGCTTATCTCAACTAACATCTTACCCCCGCGGGGTGTTATATGTGCCCTTAGTATGTTGAATTCGATATCATATCTTTTTATCGCCTCTGAAATTATGGCCTTGCCTATGATGCTTGGAAGGAATCTTAGCCATGCCTTCATATGGATTCTCCCCCTCTACCCATCTTCTTCCCCACAAGCCTTGATATATCCTCTGCTGTTATAATACCTTTTACTTTGTTATTCGAATCAACGATTGGCAACCCTGAAATATCATATTTGTCTATTCTGCGGGCAACCACTTCTACGGGTTCGTCTTCCCTGGCGATTATAACCCTCCTAGTCATAACATCCCGTAGGCTGGTTTTACCCTTTGCAACTGCATCAGCTATATCCCATGATGTCACGATCCCTTGGAGTACTCCCTTTTCGTCAACAACAGGGATGTGATTAATATTGTTTTCAACAAGTTTTCTTGCAACATCTTTGATATTTTCATCAGGGCGTGTGACTATCACTGGCTTACTCTCCAATTCCCGCACTAGTATTGATGGTTTTCTGATTTCAAGGGGTCTTAGAGTATAACCCCTTGATGGTAATCTATAGATTGGTGATGTGAGTAGGAATTCGCTTTTTTCTATCAATTTTTTAAGTTCTTCTGCTATTATCCTAGCCTTTTTCAATGACGATAATGGTGAAGTTGGAACTTCCACACCCTCTATCTCGATTTTGCCGCTTTTAAGCTCTTTATAATTCGTTTCCTTGACTACTGGCCTTTCTCTGCGCGGCACGCCATAATCAACAATCTTACACGTGATCTCCTCGTCACTGATACCAGTAGATGCTGCTATATCCTCATCTAATATGGGTATGGGTATGCCAACTCCGACATAAAGGGTTGGACCATAATTTGGCATTGTAGCAGCCCTTAAAAATTCTGGGTTCATCTTTTTCATGTCACCTTTTAACATTAATGTACCTGCAGAGGTCGTGGGTACACCATGCTTTCTTTCAACTTCAGTCGAATGTTGTGTGCCTTCACCAACAATATAACCTTCTGTTCCGCATAGGAAGACCCTTGTACCGAAGCCTATGGTCTGGAAGTGGGGATCGTTTATAAGTGGGCTGAGCTCCCCTGCACTTGAATAGGTTACATTACCATAATTGGGTAAAAGTGTGCCCATATAAGTATATAGTGTTTCATCAGTGGAATTAACTGCAACAGCATAATTCTGATAACAGTTACGTGGATTAACCATTATAGCCTGGTTGAGCTTATCTAGGGTTATCAAAGTTTCAACATGTTTTAGTGGGTAACAGTCTGTCCCGTATGCCTCAGCCACCAACTCTACTTCCTCACCTTTTATAAGATCTTCTATGACATGCGCCCCACCATAATCCAATCCAATTTCTGGGTCTTTGTTAGGCTGCGCCGCGCCTATATATGCATCCACCGCCGCAAGACCCGAATAAAGTTCAACACCATTAATATAAGTTCTAGCCATCTTAATAGGAGGATCAGAATGGCCAAAATTTAAAAAAGCCCCTGATGAACACATAGCACCGAATGTACCAGTTGTTACAACATCCACTTCACGGGCCGCCTCTTCAGGCCCGTTTTCAGCTACTATCTCTGTCATTTCAGATGCTGTGACTACAACAGCATCCCCATTCTTGATCTTCTGATTTATCTCATCGATGGTCTTCAAAATATCACATCCCCCCAATGAAGATAGGGTTTATGTCTGTGTAATTATATAATTGATTCTATAAAAATTATCCACCTAACCCGCTAAAAGCAACTAGTCAAGTCCCCCCAATACAAAATAACAAAACTTCCAAGAATCCCTGTAGATGTCCACTTCCGGGATTTAAAGCCCCTAAAGGTTGTCGCATTATCCCAACTCCCCACCAGGAGAATAAAAGGGCATATAAAAGTAGGTTGATAAAATGGAGATTAGTGCCTTTGAAAAAACAATCAATTGGCTTGAAGAGAAAGCAGATTACGCTGATATAAAAATGGGAGAATCCACAAGCAATTCTCTTCTCATGAAGGATGGTAAAATACAGGAGATTAAAACTGGCCACGACACTGGTATACGTGTCAGGGTCCTTAATAGGGGTTCCTGGGGTCTAGCTTATACTTCTAACCCGTCCAAGATTGATAAAATAGCCAAAAAGGCCCTTAAATTATCCAAGAGAATGGGTGGGGAGGTTAAGATGACACCATATCCACCGATAGTTGACAGCATAGGCTCCGAGGCCAGAAAACCACCTTCTACCGTGCCAGTCGAGGATAAAAAAAGAACACTACTAGACATACACAAGGCAGCCTCCATAGACAAGATCATAAGTACCACCATAAATTATGTGGACACTGAGACAAAAACCCTCTTCTACAATTCTGAAGGATCAAATATAGAATCAGAAGAAGTGAGAGTAGCCCTATTCCTAAATACAGTAGCCTCTGATGGCTTGCAGATCCAAATGGGGCATGACAGTATAGGAGGATGCCACGGCTTCGAGATACTTGAAGGAGAAGACCTTGAAAGAATTGGTAGAGAAACCAGCGAAAAAGCTGTTAGGCTATTATCAGCCAAAACTCCGCCTTCAGGCAGATTCACCATCCTAACAGACCCTAAACTTACAGGAGTCCTTATACATGAAGCATTGGGACATGCAACAGAGGCGGACCTTGTACTCCAAGATGATTCGATACTCAAAGATGGCCTAGGTAAAAGGATAGGATCAAAGGATGTGAGAATAGTGGATGATCCTACCATGGACGCCTTTGGACATTATCATTATGATGCAGAGGGTGTGAAAGCATCACCCACAATCCTCGTGGAGGATGGTATCCTAAAATCTTATCTAACCTCCAGGGAGACAGCCAAAAAATTAGGCCTTGAACCAACGGGTAACGCCCGTTCAATGATAAGTGAAAACCCCATTGTAAGGATGAGCAACACCTACCTAGAACCTGGGGATTGGAATTTTGATGAGATGATCGAAGGCATTAAATATGGGATGTACCTTAAGGGTTCGCGGGGAGGGCAAGTGGACACGGGAAAGGGCATATTTCAGTTCAATGCAGCTGAATCATTCCTAATAGAAGATGGTGAAATAAAAGAACCCCTCAGGGACGTTTCCCTATCAGGGGATATCACAGAGACACTTAAAAGAGTCGATGCCATAGGATCAGATTTCAAAATGAATATCGGATTCTGTGGTAAAGCAGGGCAAACAGTACCTGTAGGTGATGGAGGACCCCATCTACGAGTCAAGGAAGTTATGGTGGGCGGGAGCGGACAAAAAAATTACAGGTGACAATAAAATGCTTTCAAAAGAGGATGGCAGACTACTTATAAAAACTGCCAGAAAAGCCATAAAAACATGCCTAGAAAAGGGTAAAATAATAGATCCTCCAATGGTCCCATCCCACTTAAAGGAAAAGATGGGAGTTTTCGTAACATTAAATAAAAATGGAGATCTTAGAGGATGTATAGGGTTCCCAGAGCCGATAAAACCCTTAATAGAGGGTGTTATAGAAGCTGCGGTAGCATCAGCAACATCTGATCCAAGGTTCCACCCAGTAACAGTAGATGAACTCGACAAAATTCAAATAGAAGTGAGCGTCCTCACAAAACCAGAACTCATAAAAGTGAAAGATCCCCGAGAATACCCCAAGAGGATAAAAGTGGGAGTGGACGGGCTCATCATAGAAAAAGGACCCTACAAGGGACTATTATTACCTCAGGTTGCGGTTGAGTGGGGTTTTGACGAGGAAGAATTCCTCTGCAACACATGCCTAAAAGCAGGCCTTCCACCAGATTGTTGGTATGACCAAGAAACAAAAGTCTACAAGTTCCAAGCCCAAATATTCCAAGAAAAAAAGGACTAAGTGAAGGATCATGAGACTGCCACCAATCCCAACAAGTGAAGAACTCCTAAACAAGGCATTTAGTAGGGCTAGGAAAGCCGCTTCAGCCGCTCGCACATCAAGAATACCAAGTCAAAAAAAAGCCAAGACAATAGAGATCATAAGGATCCAAACAGCTTGTAACATCATCAAGGACAAATTAAAATTGATAATAGAACGCACACCAGACATTGAAAGCTTGCCAGAATTTTACCAAGATTATGTTGACGTGACAGTAGGAATAGACCCTTTGAAAAAATCATTAGGCGCTATTAACTGGGCTGCTGGCATAATCAGCCAACTTGAAAGGGAATACAGAAGGCGTATTAGGAAATCGAGGCCCTCATTAGCATCATCCATCAGGAGAGAAGCATATGGCAGAATATCATCTGTTATAAAAAAAATCGGGGATGATTTAGATTTCCTGGATTTTACAAGGAACAAGTTAAAGAACATGCCCACAGTAGATTTCGACGCCTTCACCGTAGTTATCGCAGGATTCCCAAATGTTGGAAAATCAACAATACTGCGAAGATTAACAGGTGCCAAGCCAAAGGTTGCAGAGTACCCCTTCACCACAAAGGGGATTCAGATAGGCTACCTTCAAATGAGATGGAACAAAATCCAGGTCATAGATACTCCAGGACTTTTAGATCGTCCAATCGATGAAATGAACAACATAGAACTAAAGGCCATGGTCGCCCTGGAAAATTTGGCTGACATCATATTATTCATCTTTGACGCTTCTGAAACTTGCGGTTATCCCATGGAGAGTCAATATAATCTCTTCAAGGACTTGAAGAATATATTCAAGATACCATTCATCTGTGTGTTTAACAAGATGGACCTCATAGAAAATATTAAGTATATCAAAAAATATACTATAAGGGTTGAAGATCCTATACTAATCTCCGCATTAGAAGATGAAGGAGTCCCTAGATTAATAAAAAGATTGGAGGGTTTTCTCCATGAGAAAAAAACTAGAAAAACCATTCGGCATGCTGGAAAAAAGAAGATTAATGGCTGAGAAGATGATAGAAGACATGATAAAGAGTATGAGAGAAATGCAAAAGGAATTCGAAAAGAGAATATCAGAGTATACAGAGGCTCTACCAGAGAAACCAAGCCTTGACCTTATAGAAACCGATGAAAAACTGATTATAAAAACGGATCTTCCAGGGGTTAAAAAGGAGGATATAAACATAGAATTAACAG
>LGEU01000073.1 GCA_001507955.1 Methanobacteriaceae archaeon 41_258
CAAATTTAGGAAAATAACTGAGAAGATAAAAGCTTATGATCCTAGAATACCATTAGATGAAGATAAGAGCCAATTCTTAGATGATCTTAGAATGTTCTTGGGCGGGCGTCGAAGCTTCATGTTACGCTTATTGGAAAATCCAAACCTTTTAGAACATGAAAGTTTCACTGACATGCTCTGGGCCATTTTCCACTTCACTGAGGAGCTTGAGAAGAGGGCATCATTTGATGATCTGCCCAGGACAGATTATGAACACCTTGAGGGTGACCTGGAACGCGCTTACAAACATGTGCTATCTGAATGGTTAAAGTACATGGAGCATTTAATGGATAATTACCCCTACCTTTTTTCACTTGCAATCAGGACTAATCCATTCGACCCAGAGGCGATGATTTACATAATATAAATCTTCAAATAATTATTAAAAGCTTATATTAGGAGATAAAAAGCGTATCATTTATATATGAGGAGATTTGGAATGATTATAACATAAAAAAGGTTTTGATGGTTGGTATTGATGGAGCGTTTAACGCTAGAGCAATATCGAGAGATGGTTAATGAGATATTAGAGTTCAAAAACCAGACTGGGATGCTCCCTGAATACGCCGTTGTTGATGGTAAAAAGATCAGAAAGGAACAGTATTTTGACATGATAGAACGAGTGAACAAGTTCATACTCGAAATGGGGCGTAATCCACGGACCGTTGATATTAAATCTTAAGATCTTCTGGTCTATTAACATTCTTAAAGCTTTCAAGGGACGGGTCCAATTCCTCCACAAGCACTAACCTAGGCTTGATAATCTTAGCTAAACTGCTAACTCTCCTCTCATCCTCTAAAAGGAGTTTACGGATTCTTCCAGCCACCCGCTGATTGTATATCCCATGTAAAGGTTCTAGTCTACCATCCCCCCATACTGGTATTATCCCATCATATTCCTCCAAATTCATCTTAATGCAATTTTCTATAAACTCTCTTGTTATAAATGGCGAATCACAGGGCAAAACAAGTGCATATTCCGATTTTATATTTAAGAGTCCGGTTAATAGGCCGCCTAGTGGTCCTTTTCCTTTTATTATATCTGTGAAAATTTTCACATTCTCGTCTTTAAGTAATCTTAAGTATTGTTTTTTTTGTTGCTCATCCCTTAATATGATGAGTATCTCATCAAAATATGGTTTGATTTTATCAAGGATCCTAGCTATGAGGGGTTTGCCATCTAAGATGATCAAACCCTTGTCTGTTCCCATGCGTTTACTATGGCCTCCGCAGAGTATTATGGCTGACAGGATACTGTTGTCCTCCATTACATTGTGGGATAATTTGGACTTTCATTGGTTATTAGGAGGTCGTGTGGGTGGCTTTCTTTTATCCCGCTGGATGTTATCTTAACAAGTTTAGCCTTCCTTTGCATGTCTTTGATTGTCTTGGCTCCGCAATAGCCCATTGATGCTTTAAGGCCCCCGACTAATTGGAATATGACTTCGCTTACAGTGCCCCTGTAAGGTACGACGCCTTCAACTCCCTCTGGGACTATCTTGGTATGTTTCATATGGCTTTGCGGTTCTTGGAAGTACCGGTCTGTACCGGCGCCTATACCACCTGTCATAGCCCCTAAAGATCCCATTCCACGATATTGTTTATATTTGCGCCCATTCATGATGACAACATCACCGGGGGACTCATACGTGCCGGCTAGTAAGTTTCCGAGCATCACAGCATCCGCGCCTACTGCTATGGCCTTTGCTATGTCCCCTGAATAGCGTATACCCCCATCTGCTATTACGGGGATGTCATATTCACTTGCCACATCTGCAACTTCTGCTATGGCGGTGAGTTGTGGTACTCCCACCCCAGCGATTATCCTAGTGGTGCACATTGAACCTGGACCGATACCTACTTTTATACCATCCACTTCTTGGGCTATCAGGTCTTCTGCGGCTTTTGCTGTTGCTATGTTGCCGACGATTAAGTCTGCGTCGATATTCTTTTTCATGATCTTTGCGTATTTTACGAGGTTGAGATTATGTGCGTGTGCACTGTCAATGGCTATGATATCTGCACCTGCCTTGTCAAGGGCTTCAGCCCTTTCAAGGTCGAATGGTCCTGTGGCCGCTCCTACGATGAATCTTCCGTTCTCGTCCCTTGAAGCGTTGGGGAATCTTTTACGTTCGAGTATGTCTTTTATGGTGAGTATTCCTACGAGTTCACCCTCTTTCACGACTGGTAGTCTTTCTATCTTGTTTTCATAGGCTATGTCAAGGGCTTCGGCTGGTGTTACTGATTCATCTACTGTTACAACCTCTTTTGTCATTACCTCTTCTACTTTTTTCTCGGCTTCTGAATTGATTATGGGTTCTATGTCTCTTCTGCTTATGATGCCAAGGATTTTACCATTGTCTACAACTGGGAGTCCGCTTATCCCTTCTCTTTCCATTATTTCATGGGCTTCTCTTAGTGATGCGTCTGGATTTATTGTTATAACATCTCTTATTGTAAGATCCCCTGACCTTTTAACCTTCTTCACCTGCTCTACTTGGTCTTTGATGCTCATATTCCTGTGTATTATGCCAAGACCGCCTTCTTGTGCCATGGCTATTGCCATTTCAGACTCTGTGACAGTGTCCATCGCAGAACTTATAATAGGGACATTTATCTCATGATTCTTTGATACTCTACTCTTTATTATAACATCTTTAGGTTCTACTAGTGATGCTTGGGGTACTAACAAGAAATCGTCGAATGTGTAGGCGGTTTCGGCTTCCTTTAATTTCCTAGAGTACATTAAAAACACCTAAATAACCTCTATTAACCTCTTAAGTTCTGTAACTGCACTCCTGTGTATTGTGCCAGTGTTACGATCCCCTCCAACGCATGCAGCCCCCCTTACACCGACTATGTCACATCCAATCTCGTCCAGTGACCTTAATTGTTCTTTTTTAATGGAACCTGCCAGAGCAGCCTTTAATCCCAGGTCATGTGCTTCTCGCACAAAGTCCTGAAGTTCCCCAACACCCAAGAAATCGAATAATGTTTCACCATCCTTTACAGCAGTATCTAACATTGCAACATCGGCTCCGGACTCATAGGCCACCTTGGGGATTTCCATCGGATCTACTGAGCCCACCCTGTGGGCATCGGCATATCCAGCCGCGACCACAAAAGCTTCCTTTTTCTCGCCTTTTATTGTCCTTACAACATTTTCCATCACGTCAACTGCCTCTTTAAAATTCTTCGTCCCATAAAGACCAACTTTTATATAATCTGCTCCGGCTGTAAGGGCACCTAGTGCAGCTAGTGAAACAGTCCCTGGCTTATATGGGACGTCACCTAGTGTGGCGCTTACAAGCATGTTATCAGGTGTTATCCTCCTTATTTCCCTTATAATCCAAGGAAAACTGGCTCCAAGAGATCCCTCCCTCGGATTTTTCACATCTATTATGTCTGCACCACCTTTAATGGCCTCTATAGCCTCCTTTGTGTTGATTGGACTTACCAGTAGAAGCAATTCATGAACCTCCCTCATGAGAATGAAGATGATATTTTTTATTTTATCAGAAAAACATCCTTTTTATCTTTTTCGGCACGAAGTCCACTTCGAAGTAGGGGGGATGAAAGTAGGAAAAACTCGAGTATTTCTAGGATGTTCCCCACATGGAAACTTCAAAAATGGAATTCTGGGGACAACCCACATGTCAAGGAACTCTTGGGGCTGTTAGGGTCGTGAACCTTCTCAAAATGGTGAATGAAGTTGGATGGCATGAAGTCTTAGCTGGGGTCGGAAGTCCCCATTATCTGAATGGTGTCCCAGTTTCTTTAATGTTTCTTTTTATATTCTCATGGGCATCTAACTTGTAACCTGCCCTTTGCACTTTACACCTCACCTCTTCTATTATATCTGCTATGGGGACCTCAAGGGGACATTTTGTGGTACATCGGCTGCAGAGTGTGCACATATATATTCCAGCATCGAAACTTGCCCTTTCACCTTCTATGAAATTTGTGAATGCCACGCCTCTACCACCAAGGTAACCTTTGTAGCCGAAATCATATCCCACGACGTTATAAATTGGGCAGGATGTTATACAAGTTCCACAGCCTATACACCATAGACATTCTGGTGGGGCTTTCCTTCTACCGTTATCAAGGGCTATCGCAACAACCCTACTGGCACCATACATGTTCTTTAGGAGTATTTTCTGGATGTCAGCTGTCTTAGACGGACCCGAAACCACACCTATATATGATGGAACCCTCGAACCGGTAGCATAGACTGTTTCGAGCTTGGCCACTGAAATAGCATCTTCTAATGTACTTACTAGTTTGTCGATGCCGAATACGACAATATGAGTGTCTTTAAGTGATAGTAGGCCTATGTTACCCTCATTATGGACCATTACAATTGAACCGTCATATGCTGCCACTGCATTAGCCCCTGTAATCCCCACATTAACATCTTCGAGTTTCCTGAGAACATCTGATTTTATGGTATTCATTATATCCTCTGGGTTTGCATCGACTTTCACTTTAAGTTTCTCATTTATTGTATCAGCTATTTCTTCCATGTTGAAGTGTAGGGCGGGGGCTGTTGGATGTATTGGTTTATCATTTGTTAGTTGGATTATCCTATCACCTAGGTCTGTCTCTATAACTTCTAGGCCTTTTTTTTCAAGGAATTTTACTAGGTTTATCTCGGTGAGTGTATTGGATTTGGACTTTGCAATTGTCTTCTCATCCTTAACAATATCATAGATGATATTATTTGCTTCCTCCCCAGTTTCTGCAATATAAAATTCTATATCATTATCCTCAAAGGATTCTCCCACCCTTTGGAGTAACTTTTCAAGGTTTTTAATGGAAGTTTCCCTTATATTCTTCACAGTTTCTTTTAATTCTCTTATCATGGGATCTTCTATTATTTCCACTCTTCTCTCAGCCAATACTTTGAAGGATTCCCTAAGGTTTTTCAGTTGATTTTCGTGGATCTTGGCACCCCCATGAGGTTAGCTATGATCTCTGAAATGTCCATCACTTTTATTCTATGAGATTTTAAGTTGTATTTACAAAATGGGCAAGTGGTGCATAGTATATCCGCCCCGGTATTAAGGGCTTGCTTTATCCTCTCCTGGGCTACCTTCTCTGCAATGTGTGGATATGCTGATTTCACACCACCTCCAGCCCCGCAACATTGCGCATTCATATGATGATCTTCCATCTCCACGAGGGTTCCAATAGCTTCTAGGACCTTCCGTGGAGCATCATATTCTCCACAATGCCTTCCAAGGTGGCAGGGGTCATGATATGTAACTTTTAAATCTCCTTTAATTTGGATTTCACCCGCCTCTAATAATTGATAGAACAAGTGGGAACTATGGATAACATCTACCTTAACATTAAATAGGCGGGGATAATCTATTTTAAATGTCCTGTAGCAGCCAGCACATGATACAAGCAACCTAGAATCAGAGAATAAGTTCAGATTTTCATTTATCTTCTCCTTAGCATCTTCACGGAAGCCTGTGCGGAGCAGCACCGAACCGCAACATTCTTCATCCTCAAGGATACTATAAGAGACCCCTGCATGATCCAGAATTTGCCTTGTGGCCCTGACTATTTCAGGGACTCTTTCCCTACCCATACAACCCCTAAAATATATAAGATCCAACTTTCATTCCCCTCCATATTATCACAAGAAAAAAATCGCAGCCCCCACACACCGTGGGGAGTGTCTCCCAGACTCAGATCACATCTTTCAACTTTTTTCAGCCTTCCCTCATCCCCCAATGGGGATAATAAATGCAGATAGTATATCATGTCACCTTAAAGACTGAAGAATTTTTTCACACCTTATCTGGAATTGTACCAGTGGACTATCCCCCCCACTTGACCGGGAAATCTCCAGCCTCATGGAGAGGACTTGCCCCTTTGGGGTGATTGTGGGAATTCTCTCTGCAAGCGTTAGATGTGGGGGCCGTTCACAGCCCCATATCTTGGGATATGTTTGTATTCTCATAATATATAAAATATTCCCCATTATTGTATCCGTTAGGGTTTAGCAGAGACGTTAAAAATTATATTTATTGCTTGTTGTTACATGGAATCTGAAAAAAGGGCGCGAAGACTCTCTCTTTCATAATAAGGGGGTCTTATAGACTCCTTTATTCCAAACTGGAAGGATAAGCATGAATTTAAACTCTTTGTTTTTCGGCATCCTGGGAGCCCCCAAGGGGAGGGGGTACTGTTTCACATTCCAGAAGCATTCTTTTGGGGGGAGAAAAAGAAATAAATGGGGAGGGTTTTTTTGTCCCTCCCCTCCACGAATATGGTGGCCTTTAAAATGGTAGGCTTGCGTAGGTTCCTAGTATTGTCCCGGTTGCTGTGTTCCAATTGTTTATTACACCTA
>LGEU01000074.1 GCA_001507955.1 Methanobacteriaceae archaeon 41_258
AATTTTATTGTGGCCACGGTCGAATCAAGACCCCCTGAGAGTATGCTAATAGCCTTCAATCTTGTTCACCATTTCTCTTTTGAATTGTTCTTCTGCTATTTCCATGACTTCACGGAGTGGGAGTCCAATCTTTGATGATATTCTTTTCGCATCATCATATTCTATGCGTGCGCTTATTATCTCAGAGTCTAGGAAGGCTACTTTGAAGTTCACTGTCCATTCCCCTTTGATGTTAACTTTAAATGGTATTTTCTCCCTTTTGAGGATTGTTCTATGTACTTGTGGGAATATTCTGATACCAAGTGTCCCTGTCTCTTTGAATATCCTCCTCAGTATATTTTCCTGATCTTCTGGTTTGGATATGACCCTTAAAAGGTGGCCTGGTCTGTTCTTTTTCATTAATATGGGTGTGATTGTCACATCAAGGGCTCCTTCCCCTATAAGATCATCAAAAAGGTTTCCTATTACTTCACCGCTTAGATGATCCAAGTTTGTCTCGAATAATACTATTTTATCCTCTTCCAGGCTCCTTTCGCCTTTCATGATCCTGAGTATATTGGGGAATTCTTGATCCATTTTACCCGCGCCATAGCCTATCTCCACCACCCTGATAGGTGGGAGGAAATTCTTGAATTCATCCACCATGTTAACGAGTAAAGCGGCTCCTGTAGGTGTTGCAAGTTCCACTTTAGCAGGTCCTCCATGGATAGGGGCTCCTTTGAGAATTTCGAGAGTTGCTGGCGCTGGTATGGGGATCCTGCCATGAGATGATATGGTTGAACCTCCCCCCAAGGCTACTGGGAGCGAATAAACCTTCTCCTTGTCAAGTCCTAGGCTGAAGTATGCGAATGCCGCTCCGAAAACGTCCGCAACAGCATCTGACGCTCCCACTTCATGGAAGTGTATATCATCTAAGGATTCTCCATGGATTTTTGCCTCAGCTTCTGCTATAGTATGGAACACTCTCCTAGAAAAGGATATTATCCCATCATCTATGAGCGGGTGGTTAATGGCCTCAATTTTTTCCAAGAATTCAGGATATCTAAGATATGGCATGGAGGCTTTTTTCACCTCAACATAAGTGGCTTTTATACCCGCCTTTTTAACATCAGAAACCTTAACATCAACACCCCCAAAATAAGATGCTGCGGCCTCCATAACCTCCATAGTCTCCTCTGGGTTGGCTCCCAAGTCTATGAGAGCCCCTATGATCATGTTACCTGCCACGCCGGCTAATTGGGGGTCTATAATCACTACCATATGGGATCAGTTATGGTGGTGAATTCACGATTATGCGCTTTACAGGAACTTCCAAGAGGGTGTAACGTTTATCAGAAAGCTCATCCTTGAATCTTTCTATTATACCCTCTACCTGTTCCTCATCGACAACAGAACAGATAAGTATAGCATCCCTTGCATGGTTCCTTATAAGTGATATGGCAGATTCTGGATCCTCCCTAACAATGAACCCACTCCACTCACTAGGTGAAATACCTTTATATTCCACTATATAGAATCCTGTGACACCCTCCTCTGCGAGTATATTTATAACCTTGCCAAGATTTTCAACTTCAATAAACACCCTAAGATGCACCTTCATAATATCACCAAAGTTTAGATATGTGAAGATGATTAAATAAAACATTTGGTGATCCCCGATGCAAATTATAAAAGGTGAAACCAGCATACAATACAACAAAAACAAGCTAACCATAGAAAACATCCATGGACTGAGGCTACTAGGAGTATGTGAGACAAAGAGTGGCTTCCATGAGACAAAAAAGGTGACATATCCTGGTAAGGATAAAATAAAGGGGATATCCGCGGGCAATTTCAAACTCTTCCTAAAGGATTTTAAGGATATAACCTGTACCATGGGGATTGGAGACTCACTACTAGACCTCATAATATTCATAGATGATAAAAAAAGCCTAGAAGAGCTACTATCATATCTCAAAATAGTGATAGAAGTCAAGGATAGGATACTAGGACCCCTAAACAAGTTCTACAAAACCAATACCATCCTCATAATAAACAGAGAAGGCCAACCAGGAAACTGCACCAGGAGGAAATTAAAAAATTGCATAGAAGAAAGCCTCCTTACAATGCTAAAAGACAATAACATAACTATCCTAGATCAGTTAAAAGAAAAAGGCATAAGATTGGACGAGCTCATAGAGGCAGGAGTCAAACTCTGCGTAGGAGTTGAAATAAACAAAAAATTAAAAGAAAAGGTCAAAAGGCAACTGATCAAATCATTATCCGACATTAACGTTATAAGCCTAATATTAGCCGCTATAAGAGCCGAGGAAGACTTCCAATATCATAGAATAAAAGATGTGGACATAGATGATGATCCAGCCCACCTCTACGCCGATGAAGTCCTAGGGATGGCCGTCGCCAACCAAATCGCTGGTACAAAGGCAATATTCAACTTTAAACGTTACGATGAAGAAAAACCGGGTATAATAGGTAGATTAGGGCCCATGGTAGATGATGTTATCGCGGGTCTCATCGCAGGTTCAATGTCAAAAATCTTCGAAGAATGATAAACATGCTACGTGAAATAATAGGCCTACTATCATTCCTAACAATACTACCAGTAAAAACACACACTAGCATACCACAAATTGCAAAATACACATGGCTCTTCCCAGTCATGGGAGCCATCATAGGACTCACAGGAGGACTCCTCGCAACCCTCCTACAACTGATAGGATTGCAATCAATTATAATGGCTAGTCTAGTCTATGGATTCCTAATCTGGTTTAATGGCTTCCATCACCTCGACGGCCTCATAGACATGGGCGACGCCCTAATGGCCCACGGAGGCCCAGAAGATAAAATCAGGATAATGAGAGACGAACGCATAGGAACTGGGGGATTAGGCTTATTCTTTATAGTTGCCGTCACAACATTCACATGCATTTATTCAATACCCACAAACCAACTCCCACAAATGATAATATTAGGGGAAGTGGGTGCTAAAATGGGCCTTGTAAGTTCATGCATCATATCAAAGCCACTAGACGAAGGGATAGGACGTCACTTCATAATAGAAATGGACAAAAAAAGGTTCATAGTATCATCCATCCTATCATTTATCCTCGGCTTTCTACTACTCAACTATCAAGGTATAATAGGAATACTCACAAGTATAATCGGGGGCTTATTCATTGGGACAATTGCGAGAAAAAACTTTGAATATGCAACAGGAGACGTTCTCGGCGCATCCAACGAATTCAACAGAATGCTAACACTAATCATACTAGTATTCGCTAGTAGGTGAATAGGATGACGATAAAAGTTTTAAGATTGGGCCACAGGAAGGCCAGGGATGCGAGGATCACAACACACGTGTGCTTAGCTGCCAGGGCATTCGGCGCCTCAGAGGTGATCATAAGCGGAGAACACGACAAAAAACTCATAGAGAATGTAAATGACGTTACGGAAAGATGGGGGGGACCATTCAAAATCTCTTATCAAAAAGATTGGAAGAAAATCCTAAAAGAATGGAAAGGGAAAATAATACACCTTACAATGTATGGAATACCCATACAAGACATTATAAAAAAAATCAAAGAAAGCAATAAAGACAAAATAGTAATCGTTGGGGGGCCCAGAGTACCAGGGGAAATATTCAAAATAGCCGATTTTAACGTGGCAGTCACGAACCAGCCACATTCAGAAGTTTCCGCACTGGCAGTGTTCCTCCACATGTTCTTCGAAGGAGAAGAACTAAAAAAAAGATTCAAAAACCCTAAAATAGAAATAATACCCTCAAAGAATGGTAAAAAGATCATGGGGGGTGGAAAATGATAAAATTAATTGATAACCTTATCATCCAAGAAAAACTTGGTAGAATACGCCGTAAAGGGATTGATCCAGCACACTTCAGGCACGGTCTAACCGAAATTGGACGTTACATGGCATACGAATTTGCCAATACATTATCCTATAAAAAGGCTAGAGTCCAAACCCCACTAGGTGTCGCCGAAACCCTAAAAATCATAGATGAGATCATAGTTATAAGTGTTTTGCGAGCATCACTACCATTCAGTTATGGTATAATGAAAGTATTCCCAGAAGCCCAACATGGGATAATCGGGGCATGGAGAGAAGACACAAGCCCATTCAAAGTTCACATTGACTACTTCAAAATACCAGGAGTCCAAGACAAGACAGTGATAATAGCAGATCCAATGTTGGCAACAGGAAACACCATGAAACAGATACTAGAAAGACTAGAAACCCTCAACATTAAAAGACTTGTAATATTCAATGTAATATCGGCAAAAACAGGACTTGAAAGGATAAAAAGGTTCAATATAGAAGTTTACACTTGTTCCATCGAAGAAAAACTTGACAATTCAGGTTACATTATACCAGGCCTTGGCGATGCCGGGGATCTTGCATTCGGGAAACCATCAAAGACCATAAGCCTCAAATGATGGACTTTCCATGGGCAATCGCAACTATACCAGGGAATCCCTCAACTTCCAACTCATAGAAGGCCTCTATACCCTCCTCTTTATATGCGACTAGTTTCTTCGACCTTACCCTGCTTGTAAGCAGCGCCGCCACAGGAGGCATGACCACAAATATCGCACCAACCTCATCTAATGCATGTATAGTCTCATCTTTGAGAGCCCCCTTCCCAATGTGTATAAGAACACCTGCAGATGCCAAAGATGGGATACTCTCCTCGATATCCTCCTTGTTACTGCTTGTTGGGGCAATACCAGCATCACTTACAGCTGTGTGCATTATAGCCGCGCCCTTCAAATCTACTGGTGACCTGCCAGATTTCACAGCCTCCACAAGCCTAGGTAAAACAGCATCTCTACCAGTATAAATTTTACCACTTAATAAGATCCTATCACCAACTTCCAAGGATTCCAAGTTAGCAGCTGTGGATGGTGCTCTTATTTCCTTCATATGCTTGTAAGATCCTCCATGAAAACTTCTATATGCTCCTTCTTGATATGTGGCATTAAAACTATCCTCACAGCTGGAGGATATGATGAAATGGACACAGACCATCCCTTTAATCCAAGTTCATAGGCGAGGGCCTCTGGGGGCATTTCAGGTGAATTAAAGGCCACAATATTTAATTGAGGTTCTGTCACAAGCTCAAACCCACATCTTTTAAGTTCACGGGCTAAAAAGTGGGTTGTATTCATAGAATCCTTAACAACCCTCATATACCCCTCACGCCCCATATACTTCATTACAGCCCATGTCGCAGCTGCTGAAGCCCCGCTACGCGTCCCCACTATAGTTGATTGCTGTTTCTCTGTAAGATATGGCGTTTCAATACTCATAGAATCAAGATACTCCTGCCCCCTGAAAACTATACAACCACTTGGTATGGGGGCTAAACCCATCTTATGCGGGTCTATAGTAACAGAGGTAACACCCCCCAACCTAAAATCGAAATCAGGAAGATCATATCCAGCTTCCTTCAAAAAGGGTATTATGAATCCCCCAAGGGCCGCGTCAACATGCAAGTATATACCCTCATCTTCACATAATCTTGAAAGTTCTGGTATTGGATCTACAAGTCCAAGTTCAGTTGTCCCAGCAACCCCTACAATAGCAACAGTATTAGATGAAATGAGCTCCCCAACAGAATCAACATCAACCCTATAATCAGGGCCGAGCATGGCCTCCTTCAAATTTAACCTTAAGATCTCGGCAGCCTTTTTAAAGGAGAAATGAGCCGACCTAGGAACTATTACCTCTGGCTTCGCAAGGCCGGTAATATTGCGGGCTGCGCGCATCGCCATCAAATTAGCCTCAGTGCCCCCAGTTACTACATGCCCCACTACATTAGGGTCGCCGAGGAACTCCCCAATCATCCTTATCACATCCCTTTCAAGGGCCCTTGTACCCTTAAAAAGGCCAGGATCTCCAAGATTAGACTCTATGAATTCGCAGAAGACTTCCTTTGCAATAGGATGGGGGCTAGTACACATTGACCCAAGTATCCTACCTGAATCATATGTTAGGTCTTCCTCTTTAACCCTTCTTAAAACTTCTAAAACTTTATCTTTACTGAGGCCTCTGAAGTCCATTTCCATGACCCAAAGGGAAAAAATAGGAAAGTTTTATCCTATTAGTTTTCTCGCCGCTTTTAACATGATCTTTTGCTCTATCCTTGCAACTGTCCTGCGAACTTCCTCAACCGCGTCTGTATTAGCGGATACACTATCGATTCCAAGTTCGACTAGTCTTTCAACTATCCAGGGTATGCTCCCTGCCTGGCCGCATATGCTTGTCTTAACACCAGCCTCCTTACA
>LGEU01000075.1 GCA_001507955.1 Methanobacteriaceae archaeon 41_258
TAGATTATATTGTTGAAAGGGGATGTTTTTAATGGAATCTTATATCAGTAGTCTTCTAATTCGAATGGATCATGTTTGTGAAAGGATGAAGATTCTCAGCAGGACAAGAGTGCTCAAAAAGGAGGATATGGAGAGGATAGACTACCATTTAACCCAGATTATGAGGATACTTAATGAGTGCGCCTAGCGTGATCAGATGCTAGAGGTTCTAATTTTCACCGCAACCTCCTTCATGATCGGACTTTCAGGTGCCATGGCCCCCGGTCCTCTTTTAACTGTCACAATCTCTGATTCCCTCAAGAAAGGATCTAAGGCTGGTCCGTTGTTAGTATTAGGCCATGTTATAGGGGAAGTTCTGCTCATTCTACTTATCCTGGAAGGGTTTGGCTGGTTGATAACTTCATCTTCGGCGTCTGCTTGGGTAGGTTTGATAGGTGGGGCTGTTATGATATTCATGGGCTTGAATATGATGCGGGATACGAGCCCCATGATGGAATCTGATGAATTTAAGGATTTTGGCCTGGTACCTAAGGGTCTTGTAACTAGTGTTTCAAACCCATATTTTTTTATATGGTGGGGTACGATAGGCGCTGCATTGATGCTTAAGGGCATGGAATTGGCGAAATTGGCGGGGTTGGCAGCTTTTCTCATTGGGCATTGGTCCTCGGATTTTGTATGGTATAGTATTGTATCATTCTTTTCTGCTAAGGGTAAAGTGATATTAAAGGATAGTTATAAGTTTATAATATTAGCTTGTGGCATTTTCCTCATTGTAGTTGGATCATATTTTATCTTAACCTCTTCAATAACCCAACTAATATCATAATATTTTTCTGGATGGAAAGTAGAAATATTTTTTGATGAAGAAAGCTGTGGTATTTGATAATTCTGGGACTCTTACTGAGAGATATAGGGCGATCAAAAAGATTAGAACAGGTAAAATCTGCGATTTTATCAGTTCACTGGATTTGGTTGAGTATAAAAAGAACAGAGCTCTTGTAGTCCTCCAGACAGACCCTGCATCTTGTATAATTAATGCCAAACCAAACCAAACCATATACAATTTTATAACACGAAACAATATAGACTTAGGTATAAGCTACTCTAATATCGATATAACCAAAGATGATATCCTAGATATACTGAAAAAGGACAATAGTAAGGTTAGGGATATACAGGACACCATAAGAGCTGTTTTAGAGAGGGGTTATGATATCGAGATATGTAGTGGCTCAGGGTTCATAATCAACATAGAAAAAAGAATAGTTGAATTTACTCTAACAGCTGGTGGCAAATTATTCCCAGAAGTCCTAGATGTTGTCTCAGAGCTTAAAAGGAAGAATATAGATATTTATGTCGCCTCTGGTGACAGGAAAGGGGCCCTTGAAAAGCTTGCAATCACGATTAATATATCGACTTCAAATGTTTTCGCCACAGTAGATACAAAAGGAAAAGCCCTTGTTATAAGAAGGCTCAAGAAAAAATATGATAAGGTTATGATGGTTGGAGACGGTCTCAACGACATCCTAGCACTTAAAGAAGCGGATATTGGCGTGCTAACTCTACAACAGAGTAATAAGGTTCATGAGAAGCTTTTAAAAGCTGCTGATATCATCGTATATAATATAAGAGAGATCTTAGACATAAAATTTTAATTCTTATGGTCTTTTCATTAATTTTTTGATCCTTGATTTGCTTTTTAGAACATTCTTATAATCGTTAACTTCTATTATACCTTTTTTCACGCGTTTAAGGAATTTTAAGTTGAGATTGCCCTCACCAACTGGTAAATGTTCATCTTTTTTACCATTATTATCATTTATATGATAATATGCTATATCTTCAATTTTAAAAAAGTCTTCAAATTCCCCTGTTGTATTGGCATGCCCCATGTCCACCGTAGCAGAGCATTCACAAGCCTTGATGAACTCTTCATGTTCGCGTGGATTGTTGCAAAGGTAAGAATAGCGGCCTGGCATGTTTTCAATGGAAAGTTTAACTCCAAGATCATCTGCATAAATGGAACAATCCTTCAGTGTTTCTTTCGCGAATTCTAATGCCATGTTCCTTATTCTCTCTTCTTTTCTATGTACGAGTCCTGGGTGTGTTGTTATGGTAGTTGCGCCAATTTTATGGGCTAATTCTATTGTCTCCGTTGTCTGTTTTTTGGTTTCCTCTCTGATACCCTGGTTTATGCTGGCAGGGTTAAGATCAATTGTGGGCGCATGTAGGAGTAATTCGACATCATAAGATTCCAAGGATTCTATGAATAATCCATCTTCTAGTAATTTTCTGGGCCAATACGGACCTTCGCAGAGTATTTCGATGAGTTGGAAACCGTCCCTTGATGCTATTTCCAACATTTCTTCGAATGATTTCATGAATAGTGCCAAGGTAGAAAAGCCAAGTTTCATAATGGATCCCCTTCCCTTTTTATTTTTCTTGTTGTGGATAAAATTTATATATATCAAAAACTGATATATCAAAAAACTTATATAATAGGATGGGCTATTATGAAAAATTGCAACAATCACATAATAAAAAGTTTCATGCGCGGATTCGGGAAGACAATGATCTTACTCATGATAAATAAAGAAAGAACTCACGGATACGAGATAATGAAAAAACTCCACAGGTTCTATTCAATAAAAGGCATATCCCACAAGATAAAACCACCAGGTCCGAGTATAATCTACCCAATACTCCACGATCTTGAAGAAAGAGGACTCATAAAAGGTGAATGGGAACTAAAAGGCGGAAAGAGGGTTAAATATTACAAGATAACACCACAAGGTGAAGAAACGGTCAAAAAGATCAAACATATAATGGAAGATCACATCACGAAGATCTGGGAAGAATTCTGGGAAGACATACCCCCAAAAGGGCAAAAAGGGGTGAACAGATGAAATATGCCATAGAAACATTCAATTTAACTAAAAAGTATGGAGACTTCACCGCAGTCGACAGCCTAAACATGAAAATAGAAAACAAGACCATATTCGGATTCCTAGGCCCCAACGGAGCCGGTAAAACAACCACGATAAAAATGCTCACATGCCTCATACCACCAACAAGTGGCACAGCAAAGGTCGCAGGATACGACATAATAAAAGAACCGAATAATGTAAGACAAAAAATAGGAATGGTACCACAACTTGTAAGCCTATACAAGGACCTTACAGTAAAAGAAAATGTGGAGTTATGCGCAGACTTTTATGGGATGTCCCCCGAACTAAAAGAAGAAAGAATCAATGAACTCATGGAAATGGTGGACATAAAATATGCAGAAAACAAGCTCGTAAGACACCTATCAGGCGGACAACAACAAAAAGTCTCCCTCGTAGCCAGCTTAATACACCAACCAGAAATCCTATTCTTGGATGAGCCAACCATTGGACTAGACCCCACAACCAAGAGAGTACTATGGGACCTCATAAGCGAATTAAACAACGAAGGACACACCATAATACTCTGCTCACACGACATGTACGAAGTAGAACTACTCTGCGATCATGTAGGCATAATAAACCAGGGAGTGCTAGCAGCTTTTGACACTCCCCAAGCACTCAAAGATGCTGTAATCAAAGAAAAGGAATCAAAAGTGGCCAAAATATTAAAAAAGATAAAAGAAGAAGATGAAAAGGGCGAAATTATTGAAAGAGAAGGTAGAGAGATAAGCATATTCATAATCAACCTCACAGATAAAATCATCGAGGAAATAACGGAACTACCAATGGTCATGGAAATCAAGAAGCATCATAGCAATCGTATAACGATAAAAATAGATGAAGGATCAGAAAATGGTGTTAACACGGTTATAAGGACCATCCTAGACAATAATGGGATTATAAAGTCCATTTCAACTAAAGATCCGAGCCTAGAGGATGTGTTCATAAAAGTAACATCAAAGAAGGTGGAATAAAATGGAAACAAAAAAGATCATGTGGATGATCAAAAAGGACCTCCTGGAATTATGGAGGCATAAACCACGTCTAATAGCCATGTTATTATTCCCAATAATCGCCATAGTTTTCTTCGGTTATGGGATGGGAGGATCCCTCGAAAATATCCCCATAGTTATAGTTGAACAAAGCCACGGCCCCGTAACTAATCAGACAGTCACGGCTATAAAAAATATGAGCTTATATGATGTCAAAGAAGTGACATCAGACCCTGACCAGGCAAAAGAGATGGTGGAGTCAGGTGCAGTTAAAGCCGCTATCATACTACCACCTGACTATGACAACCTAGAAAGTAGACAAGCCCCAACAGTCATTTTATATGTGGATTCGTCAGATCAGCTTGCAACTCAAGCAATTGTACCAGCAACACAAACACTATTCGCGAGGATCTCCGGAGAAGTCGGGGTCCAGAAAATGCAAATAGAAAGCCGGACAGGCCCCATAACACAAAATGAGAGTTCTAACGCACTTCAGAGTATTGTGAATGCCATTAATTTTGAAGTTGATAAAATATATGGGGATGTGAAATATATGGATTTCCTAATCCCTGGTATATTAGCAATGACAATAATGTTCGCATGTATGGGTGGTATGGGACGTTCAATCGCCGGTGAAAGGGAAACAGGAGAACTTGCAAGGCTTTTCATGACACCGACAAGTATAGCGACAGTAGTCGGCGGCAAAATCATCTCCAAGTTAATAACAGAGACGGGAAGAGCCCTGATATTACTCATAGTCGCCATAGTACTTTTTGGTGTAACAATAAAAGGAAGCATGCTCCTAACATTCCTTTTACTCATATTAACCGCTTTATGTTTTGTGGGCTTCGGTATAATGATATCTGCAAGGGCAGAAACCCAAGAAGATTACATGCAAATGATAATGCCATTTCAAATGCCAATGATGTTTGTATCAGGAGTCTTCTATCCAATAGAAACCATGCCATGGTTCTTCCAAAAACTAGCATATGTATTCCCATTAACTTATGCAAATAACGCCCTAAGAGCCGTAATATTAAAAGGAACTGGCATCACTGAAATATGGTCCGACCTCATAATATTACTCGCATTTACTCTCATATTTTTTACATTAGGTGTTATAAGATTCAATAGAGACATATAAAGGGTGATATCATGAAAAACGAGAAAATAATCATGGGATTCTTAATAATATGTGTTATTCTCGGTCCTGTATCTGCTGTTGACTGGCCCATGTTCCATGGCAACCCAGAACATACAGGTTTCCTAGAGGAACCTAGTGATTTTGCATCTCACCCATGGACAACAAAGATAGGACCAGTTAATGGTTCACTAGCAATATTTAACAAAGTAGCATATATCGGGTGCTTGGATGGTAAAATATATGCAATAGACCTTGAAGATGGTATAATCATCTGGGATTATAAAACCAAGGCCAGTATAGTGTCTTCACCTGCGATAAAAAATAATACTTTATTTGTAGGTTCTAAAGATGGGTATCTTTATGCCATAGACATAGAAACTGGTGAACTGAAATGGAAATTTAAAACAGGCAATTCTATAGAATCGTCGCCTGCAGTTTCTAATGACACGGTTTATATTGGATCGGATGATTGTCGTGTTTATGCCATAGACATAGGAACCGGTTCAAAAAGATGGGACCTTTACCTTGGCGATTCTATCAAATCCTCGCCTTTACTTGTAAATGATACACTATATGTTGCAGCTACAAACGGGAGATTATATTCAATCGGGACGGAAAATGGGATGGTAGTGTGGAATTACACTACAGGAGATGCGATATATTCAACTCCTGCCTTCTATAATGGGACAGTTTATGTCGCATCAAATGACGGCTACCTTTATGCTTTTAATGCTAATGACGGGACGATAGAATGGAAGTACAACCTCGGCGATAAAGTGTGTTCATCTCCCACTATAGATGAAAATGACAACAGCTTATTTATCGGAACTGATAATGGAAACTTCACATGCCTCGACACTAGGGATGGAAAATTAAAATGGTCATACCAGACCAGAGGGCCTATAAAATCTACAGCAGCCCTTTTCGACGATTATGTAACCCTAGGTTCGGATGATGGAACATTATATATCCTAAATAAATATAGTGGAAAAGAGGAATGGAAATATTCACCAGGCTATTACCTGTTTAATTCACCGATAAGATCTTCCCCAGTAGTCTATGGGAAGGCAATATACTTCGCATCAGAAAACGGTTACCTATACTCTGTTGATAGTGAAAAAAAGGAAGGTCCAACCCCAATATTCGCATATTATACTCTTGGA
>LGEU01000076.1 GCA_001507955.1 Methanobacteriaceae archaeon 41_258
CCAGATAAAAATAGTTTGTATTTGAAAGTGGTGATTTTGTGATTAAAGATTCACACATTTTAGCCGAACTACCTTCAAAGGCGGATATTAGCGTTGAAAAAAATAATGGGATAAGAGAAAAATTTAGCCACGAAAAACTCGTTAAATCACTTCTAATGGTGGGCTCACCCCTCTGGGCCGCTGAAAAAATAGCATCAAAAGTCGCTAAATCAGCCTATGATGGTATCACAACCAGAGAAATAAAAATGTTAGTATACACCTCATTAAAAGAGATCGACGAAGAAACAGCGGACAAGTACTTAGCCGCCAGAAAATTAAAAGTTAGAACATCACGTGACACAATAGAATCATTCAACCAGAAGAAAATAGAAAAAAGTTTAATCAAAGAAGCCGGAGCGTCACCACAACTAGCAGAGAAAATAGCCACAGGAGTATGGAAAGAACTTAAAAAACTTGACGTAGAATACCTCACAGCCCCAATGATAAGAGAGATGGTCAACACCAAACTCATCGAACACGGCCTAGAAAAACTAAGAAGAAAATACACCAGACTCGGAATACCAGTGTACAATATCACAGAACTCATAACCGAAGGCTCAAGAGACAACGCAAACATGATACACAACCCCGAAACTGTCCACAAATATGTTGCCGACGAAGCCCTCAAACAATACACACTACTCCACATACTACCCACCCGCCTAGCAGACGCCCACATGTCAGGAGACATACACATACACGATCTCGAATTTTTTGCAGCCCGCCCCTTGAACTGTTTGCAACACGACCTCAGATTATTTATAAAGCATGGTCTTAGGGTCGACGGGACAGGAGATCACACATCAGTCGCAGGACCCCCAAAACACCTTGAAACCCTTATGAACCACGCTGGGGAAATACTGCTAGCAGCCCAACAAAACATGTCCGGCGGCCAGGCCATGAGCCTCTGGAATGTTTTTGTGGCACCATTCGCCGCCGACCTATCATACGAGGAAATAAAACAAGCCGTGCAAATGTTCATATTCAACCTTAACATGGCATATGCCGCAAGGGGGAGTCAAGTCCCATTCACAAGTATAAACTTAGAATTCGCAGTACCAGATTTCCTATTAGACGTGCCGGCTTACGGGCCCCGTGGTGAACAAATGGGAGTATACGGAGACTTTTATGAAGAGGCTAAACAGGTTACAAGGGCGTTCACGGAAGTGCTCCTTGAAGGAGACGCTGATGGCAAACCCCACCTATTCCCGAACACGATATATGTCATCCGCAAAGAAACCCTCAAAGGCGAATTTGATGATGACTTACACCTTGTACATGAATTAGCCGCTAAATACGGGACAGTATATTTTGTTAACATGTTAGCAGATTACAGGGGTGAAATGTCCAATTACATGGGATGTAGAACACTACTCTCAGACAATTGGACAGGAAACTGGGAACAAGACTGCCTTAGAACAGGGAATCTAGCATATGTAACCTTAAACCTCCCAAGGATCGCATACCAGGCAAAAGATGACGACGAAATATTTGAGTATATTGACGAATACCTTGACCTCGCACTCAACACACTACAACTAAGAAGAAAACAAGCACTCAAATGCCTCAACAACTATAATCTATTACCTTTCCTCACACAAGAAATTGAAGGTGAAAGCTATTATAGGATAGAAAATGCAACCCTAAGCTTCGGATACGTTGGCCTGAACGAAATGCTAGAATATCATACAGGACACGGTATCGCAGATCCTTATGCCAACAAATTCGGACTCGAGGTAATAGAATATTTATATGATCGTGCCCAGGAACTCAAAAAAGAAACTGGCTTGCGATGGAGCGTATTACAAACGCCCGCTGAGAGCACAGCCCACAGATTTGCGATGTTAGACAAAAAATTATACAAGGAAAAAGCCATAGTACAAGGAAAAGAAGACTCATACTATTACACTAACTCCAGTCACGTGCCAGTAGATGCTGAAATAGACATGATAAAGAAAATAAAAATAGAAGAAAAGTACCATCCAATAACACCTGGAGGACACATATTCCATGCATGGCTCGGCGAAGCCCAACCAGACACAGAAGCACTTCAAAAATTCACAAAAAACATTTGCCAAAATACAAAAATAGGGTTCTGGGATTATAGTAGCGCTCTAAGTTTCTGCCTCAAATGCAAAACCCTCATGAGAGGATTGCAAGAAACCTGCGCCAACTGCGGCGAAAAAGAGGAAGTAGAATGGTACGACCGCATAACAGGATACGTCCAACAAGTTGGAAGGGCCAAGTCATCCAGCGGAGGATGGAACAAAGGCAAAAGACAAGAACTACTCGACAGAAAACGCTACAATTTATAATTTCCCCCAAGCCATGATAACCATACAACCCATTGGAAATGTTGAGGAAAAAATCTTGGAGCTCCTAAAGAAGTTCATATCCAGCATCTTCAATACCAAATGTATAGTTTCTAACCAGAACCTAAAAGTTCCAGAGAATGCATATAACCCATTAAGAAACCAATATCATTCCACCAAATTATTACTTTTTTTAAAAAATAGGATGAAAGCGGAGTTTACAAGAAGCCGCAGGGAAAGCCCGCTCTTCCAAGAAGAAGATGTCACTCGCGTCCTAGGCGTAACAGATGTCGACCTTTATGCACCTCATTTAAATTTCGTATTCGGGGAGGCAGAATCCCCTGGAAAATTTGCAATAATATCAACTTATAGATTAAGACATTTAAATAAGAGGATATTCATAGAAAGGGTGCTGAAAGAGGCTATACATGAACTTGGCCACACATTTGGATTAGCCCATTGCAGCAATCCCTTTTGTGTAATGTATTTCAGCAACAGCATCACAGACACGGACAAAAAAAGCTACATGTTCTGTAATATGTGTCTAAAGAAACTAAAATTAGCATGAATAACTTTTGGGGTGGCTGAAACCCAACCTCTTAACTTCATGGATAGGATGTTTTAAGTCAACATTTTGCAGAAAAAGGGTGGAGTTGGAGAAAATAAAATTCCAATCCATTAACATATATTGAGAAATTGGATAAGCGTGTGGAACTTTTTAAAAAGACGGTGCACACTACAGATCAGTTTTGCAGGTTCCCCCCCAACTAATGGATATTTTCACCTTTTTCGGGGCTTGTCTTTGAATATTATTTTGAATTGCGTGCCCTGGCCTGTTTTGAGGGTTATTTTTCCATCGATTTGTTTTGTTAGGATGTTCACTAGTTTTAGGCCTAAGGTTTCTGTTTTTTCCAAATCTATGCTTTCTGGCAAGCCTATTCCATCATCAGCCACTATTAGTTCTATGTTATCATCATTGGTTGTGAGTTTTATTGTTATAGTACCTTCTCCAGTTGGGAACGCATATTTTATACTGTTGGTTATAAGCTCGTTGATGATTAGGCCAAGTGGTATCGCGGTGTCTATATCTAGTTTTATATCCTGGATTTCTAGTTTCTTTTTAATTTTGGCTTTATAGGAGAGGAATATATTATCTATTATTCTTTTTGTGTATTCTTTGAAATTGATATGGGTTAATGTCTCGGATTGGTAAAGGTGTTCGTGTATCATTGTCATTGCTTGTATTCTTCCTTGGCTTTCTTTGAGTAATCTGTGGACTTCTTCTCCTTTTATTTTGTTGAATTGGAGGTTTAGTAGGCTGCTGATGATTTGTAAGTTGTTTTTAACACGGTGATGTATTTCCCTTAAGAGCGTCTCTTTTTCTTTGAGGGACTCTTTGATCTTCTTTTCTGCTTTACAACGTTCAGTAACATCTTCTATGATAACTGATAAGCCTACTACTTCACCATTTTTCTCTAGAACTGAATGATGTTCTATGAATGAAATCTTTTCACCCTTCAAATTTGTGAAGGTTCTAACCTTCTTATCGGGTTTTTCCCCTTTTATAGCCAGTTTAAGGCCTGATATTATCTCCTCGGGGTCTAATTTGATCTTGGGGAGTATTCTTATAATGTTTTTACCTATTAGGTCTTCTCTTTTGAACCCTGAAAGTTTTAATGCCTTTTTATTAACTTCAAGTATCCTCCCATTTTTATCCAGTACTATTATGCCGTTGGGGGCTGTTTCCACAACAGCCCGGTACCTTTCCTCACTCTCTTCAATTCTCCTTTTAGCCTCTTTAAGTTCAGTGATATCGATGAGTGAGGCCACGCTCTTCTTTGTCCTTGGGATCATGCCCACGTTTACTTGTATGTGTTTGATATTCCCTTGGCGGTCACGTAATCTGAAAGTATATTTTCTAGGTGCCAGGCTAGGATCTTTTCTGCGCAGATCATGATATTTCTTCATCCTTTTCAAGTCTTCTTCTACTACAAAATCTTCCCAAGTTTTTTCACCTTCTAATTCCTTTTTAGAATATCCACTAAGTTTTTCGGATTCTTTGTTGGCTAGTAATACTGTACTGTCTTCATCTATGATAACTGTCGCAGTACCAGTATTCTCGAATATACTCCTATATAATTCTTCTTTCTTTTTAATTTCCTCCTTTAATTGCTTATATTCGGTTAGATCTTCATATACTGCCACTATTTCCCCTGTGGGTAACTTATATACGAAATTATCCCGCCATCCGCTGATTCTCTCGTCTTTATAATGGGCCATGGGAAAATGTTCCGGCTGGCCCGTTTTGTACACTCTCCTGAAAACGTCTAATAGGCCAAAATTTTTCACTCCTGGAAACACTTCAGTCACTCTTCTGCCAAGAACATCTTCCTTTTTCACTTGCTCAGCGTGTTCAGCAGCAGGATTAAAATCCTTGAAGACAAAATCCTTACCGTTGTCAATGGCCTCATAAACCGCCACGCACCTGCCAGTATACTTAAACAGGTTTCTATAACGCTCCCTTTCTTCTTTCAATTCACTCATCATATCAAGTACTAAGTCCATGGCGGTTTTAAGCTCTTTAACATCAAATGGCTTGCCTATATGAATATGAGGAGGAACTAAAATGGCCTTCTGGATATTAACCTCCTCTAAATCGATCAAGTATACAGGGTGCAGGTTAAGGTCTTTAAGTTTACCACTCTATCTTATATCCTTAGTAGGGGTAGTATACACAAGAAACAAGTCAGTTTTAAGCCCCATTACCATAACTTCTTCAACACTACTAGCAACATCAACACTAAAACCAAGGGCTTCAAGCTTCTGCTCTAAATCTGAAACCTTAAGTTCAGCACAATTAAGCAGAAGAATCTTCAATCTACCCCCACCCTTTATAATAAAATATATTATTGTGTATATTTCCTATTATTCATTACCTTTTTTAAATGTTTTTAGAGATCAAGGCAGATGTTATCCCCACTTCGAAAATGGAAATTTTCAATTAGTTCATCAATTTTATCATGGTTTTTATCCATTCATGTCAAATCAAGGTTACATAGGATCCTATTCGAAATATTCCTTTGGTTCATTTCAAGGCAGAAGTGCTCTCCCATCGGAGGCGTGGATTTGTGAAGAATCTAAAATGGGAAACCCTCCACAATACAGAATCTGAATTACTCTAACCTGGCTTTTAGGTGTTTTTTTTCTCCTTCACTTAGAAGGGATCCTTCTTTCCACGAATTTTCAAGGGCCTTACACAGCCCCACACAGGGGACATGGTCTTATATTTTAATTTAAAACAATCCCACCGTATCCCACAATATGGAAGTGGGGGGCTATCAGCAACCCGAGTGTTAAAGTATAATCTGTGAGGATTGGACCGTAAAGCCTCCCCAATGGGAGTTTACACAGAAGAAATTATATTGGTAAATAGAAGCCATTGAAAGAGACAATATACGAGAGAAAAATGTTTACACAAAAAAGTTATATTAGTAAAGTGTTGTAAAGGAAGAAGCCTAATATGAGCAGTTTCTTCCCCTCACGACCCAAAAAATAAACAAGGATTGAAAAGTCTCCCTTAACTAGGGGAAGTGGCTATTTCCGAATGTATGGGACTGGTCAATTTTTCGATATTAGGCTTTAGCATCTTATGGCGGGTGAATGTTATTCTCTTTCTTATTCCATATAATCTTTCATGGAAGTTGCATAGGATCCATTTTTTAATTTTAAAGCTCTTGTAATGGATTTTGATGATTCACCGAATCCTGGGGCGACTAGTGTGTGTCTACCAGCCCCTCCAGCGACCACTATCACCACATCATCCTTTGAGCGTGTTATTTTCACCAT
>LGEU01000077.1 GCA_001507955.1 Methanobacteriaceae archaeon 41_258
AAGAGTAAAACAGAATACAACTCAAAATATAAAAAGATTAAAAGACTAATTCTAGAATGTGAAGATTGCGGGACAACATTCAAAGAAAATTTAGTCATCTCCAAGCCACTTGAGTATCCAGTGATCATAAGCCAATATGAAAAATCCTGGAGGGACAAAGTCAAATTATACTCTGATGAGGAAATAGCGGTAGGGGACACGCTAAGCATAACCGGAAGACTAGTAGAGATAACATCCTTAGAACTAAAAAATGGTAAAAGAGTTGACAAGTGCAGGGCATTAGATTTGGCCACAATATGGGCCATACCCTTGGATGCTCCGGCGAGAGTGGGAGTCTCCATAGACTTACACGGGAAGGTATTTTCAAGGAAACTCGAACTAGACCGGAACTTCACCTTCAGGGTCGGTGACATATTCAAACTCGAAGATCACATCTTCCAAGTGAAATCTATAAAAACAACTGACAGGCACATCAAGAGAGGCGCTGCACCAGCCCATAAGATCAAGAGAATCTACGGATCACCTACTAAGGGAAAATACAAGTTTGACCTTTCTGAGAATATCATATCGGGATCTTAATGTTGGAAGAACGTAAAAGAATGGTTGAGGACCTCATGGCCAGAGGTTATATAAAAACCGAGAAAGTGAAAAAGGCCATGGAAAGGGTTCCAAGGGAAAAGTTCGTACCCCCAGAGTATAAGATGAGCGCTTACCTTGACCAGCCACTCCCAATAGGGGAGGGACAGACAATATCAGCCCCTCACATGGTTGCGATGATGTGCGAAGTCCTAGACCTTAAAAGGGGGATGAAAGTATTAGAAGTGGGTACAGGATGCGGGTATCATGCGGCAGTCGTCGCAGAGATAATCGGAAAAGAAGGAAAACTTTACACCATAGAACGTATAGAATCATTGTACAAGAGGGCTAAGGAGAAACTGAAGGATTACAGTCAAGTTAAGGTCATCCATGCTGATGGTACGGAAGGTTGGGAGGAGGCAGCGCCATATGATAGGATTTATGTGACCGCGGCAGCGCCAAAGGTGCCAGAACCCCTCAAAAGGCAATTAAAAGTTGGGGGCAAACTCCTAGCACCAGTTGGACGTGATAGATTCTACCAGGACCTCCTCTTAGTGGAAAAATTATCAGAGGACAACTTCAAAATCAAGAACCTCGGTGGAGTGGCATTCGTACCCCTCATAGGCAAATATGGATGGTGATTCTAAAACTTTTTTATACTCCCCTCTTGGAGGTGGATAGTTAAGTTTATTAACTCAAATACAAAAAGGATATTTCAGTGAAGGCCCTCACTAGACAAGGAGTGAACTTTCCTCATGAACCCTCGGTCCCACCAAGGCGGAAGGATAGTTTGTTATCTATTTTTACAAAAAGGGGTCGTTAAGAAAGCCCCTTTCACTCTAGGGTTATGTAACTTCCACCCCCATATAGCGGACCATTAGATGCAAATGATATTGAAACAAGCTGGTGGGGGCTGTAGTGACCTAACCTAAAGGATAGAGTAATTATAGTCTTGGACACTCCCCTCTTCACAGGGGCTTCATGGTGGAAAACCCCGACCTTAACTTGGGGAGGAAGTCAGCCTGGGGGATCATGATGAAAGCATACATTGAAACATTCGGATGCACTTTTAATAAAGGCGACTCAGAGATAATGGCAGGAATACTCTCAAAAAAAGGCATAAGTTTAGTGAACACTATCAAAGATGCCGATCTTGTCATAATAAACACATGTTATGTTAAACATCCAACCGAACATAAAGTCATAAACAGGATAAAAAAAGTCCAAGAATTTTATCCTTCCAAGCCATTAATAGTAGCTGGGTGCATGGTAGAGATAGACCCTGAAAAACTCGAGAAAATAGCACCAAGGGCAAGTTGGATAGGACCACATAAAATCCACAGAATATATGAGGTGGCAAAGGGGACAATAGCAGGTGAAAGAATAAAAGAGACTGGACCATATCCTATAAGGAAAATCAAGATGCCCAGGATAAGATTCAACCCCTATATTCATATAATACAGTTATGTGAAGGATGTCTTGGAGAATGTAGTTATTGTTGCACCCGTTTCGCTAGGGGAAAACTACAAAGCCACCCTATAAAGGCTGTTAAACTGGAGGCGGAACAGGCTATAATAGAGGGTTGTAAAGAATTGCAATTAACAGCTCAAGATACAGCAGCTTATGGCAGGGATATTGGTGAAAGTTTACCAGAACTCCTCAACATGATAAGTTCCATAGAGTATGATTTCAGGATAAGGGTGGGGATGATGCACCCTATGAATGTACTTGACATATTAGATGATCTTATAGACGCATTCAAATCAGAGAAGGTCTACAAGTTCCTGCATTTACCAGTTCAGAGCGGGAACAATAGGGTATTGGAGGATATGGGGAGAGGGTACACTGTAGAGGATTTCAAGTATATTGTGGAAAGTTTCAGGGAAGAATTACCTGAGATGTCCATTGCAACAGATATAATAGTAGGATATCCCACAGAGGATGAAAAAGCATTCCAGGACACTTGTAAACTTCTAAGGGAGATAAAACCAAACTTCATCCACCTATCAAAGTATAAACATAGACCAGGAGCACTATCATCCTCACTCGAAGAACTGGACTTCAAAGTTGTTAAAAGACGCTCCAAAATAATAGAAAAGATAAAATCGGAAATAACAATAAGAGATAACATGAAACTAGTTGGAACATCCCAGAAAATACTAATAGTCGAAAAAGGCAGAAAGGGCGGTTTCATAGGAAGGACAAACTCTTATATACCGGTTATAACAGAAAAGGCGGATCCAGGATCTTTCTTAGAGGTTAAGATTGATGGGGCGACTAACACTTATCTTACAGCAACCCCGATATGATAATCCTTTAATGCCGTGGGCCGGACTTGAACCGGCGACATCCAGATCTTCAGTCTGGCGTTCTCCCAACTGAACTACCACGGCATAATGGGCCGGACGAGATTCGAACTCGCGACCACCTCCGTGTCAGGGAGGCATCCTACCCCTAGACCACCGGCCCCACTCCTCTAATTAGGGCCACCAGCCCAGGATTCTCATGTATACCACTTTTTATACCATAACTGGGCTATGACCCTTTGTATTTATCACATATACCATTTACAATATTTAAAATTTTCCCACCTTAACTTCAGGTGAGGGGCCTAAATTCATATCAGTAAAGTTTATTAACTAGTATTTATTATAAGGAGGGATAATCATTTTTTTTTGGTGGTTGCTTATAATGGAATATGAGATTCTAATTCCCTCAATGTTGGTTATAGGATTGTATATAATCACTTATGGCCTTTATAAGAAGGGTTTGGTTAATAGAAGGTGGCATGTGAATCTTTGGAATCTTATAATATTCATAGCATTTATAATTTCTGGTATTGGAGGTTTCATCCTATTATTCATGCTAGAGTATGGTTTGAAAGCTCCTTTTAACCAGCAGTTGCTCTATTGGCATGTTGAAGCAGGTGTAGGTCTTGTGATCATAACGATATTCCATTTCCACTATTATAAGGGTAGTGTGTATAGGGTATTTGGAGTGCGTTAAATTGGGTTTAATGGAAAAAATCGCAAAAAAACTAATATTATTACTACCAGCCATTGGAGGATTGTTATCACTTGAGGGGTCCTGCGCTACTTCTTGTCCATATGGGCTTGTAAATGATCCTTATCCTGGCCAATGCCCACGGTATACCGACTTGAATGGTGATGGCTTCTGTGACTTTTCACAGACATCAGTTTCTATGACAACAGATACTGAAATTGATGAGACCCATCAAGGGGACGCCACCGACCATACCATAGAAAATGTGGATGTTGATGGGGTAGATTATCATATCATACCCGTGACAATGATTATCATAGGATTATACCTTCTTACCCACTATCTTTTTAAGAAGGGGTATATTAGAAGGTCGAAGCATAGAAGGTTATGGAATCTGTTTTTAACATTTGGTTATGCAGGGACTGGATTTACAGGCTTCTTGTTGATTTTTTTCATAAAATTAGGTATCAAGACGGCTTTAAATCCATCGGTAACTTATTGGCACGCTGAAATGTCAATACTCATGGTAGTGGCAACACTTTTACATATACATATTTACTGGAAACCCTTTAGGTCGATATTCTCATTTTAGTCTTATAACACGGTGGGGTGTTACTATCATGTTTATTTTTTCATCATGTGGCTCCACTGGCACTTTCTTGATGATCTGTGCTTCATCCACTGTTGTTACAATGGGTGTATGGTATGTTATAACACCTTGGCATTTGAGCTCCCTTATTTCGCGATCCCCATAACCCCCACCTTTACCTAGCCTGTTACCCTCCATGTCAACGGCTACAGACCCTTCAACTACGAGATCGACTTTAGGGAAAACTTTTATTGGAGACCCAAACTTGTAAGCTCCCTTTATAGTGGAGGCTGATCTTTCACGTCCCCTTGCATTAGCTGCTTTAATATAAAGGTATCCTTTTTTGAGTCGTGGTGTGGGCATTATAAGATCTTTGCCATGCTTGAGGGCGAGTTCCCTTACTGGACGCTGCGCAGAATCCGGACTCGAGAATATCCTCCTGGACTCTTTCCACTCACCTGTCTTTGAAAGGCGTAATGCAGCGGCCATCGAACCCTTAAAATCCGGTATTTTACCATAATCCCCCCTAGGTCTCTGAGAAATGCCAAGTTTGTGCAGACGATCCCATATCAGTTTTCTGATTTCTCCCTTTTTCATTGATCCCCCATTATAACCTTTGTACCGGCTATCCTATCAAATAATCTTAATTCTTTATTGTATCCTAGGATCAAGTCGAGTATTAATGGGAACCAACAAATTTTGGGAAGGTTCCTTATTATAACTTGCTTATATTTCAATTCCCCTTCTTTGGAGGCCACTTTTAGTCCTTGGTTTAATTTGCCAATGGTTCCACCATGATATTCAAAATAGGTGAAATATGAGATTGTTACAATAGCCAAAAGAATTAACCAATAATTATAGAGGAAAAATGAGCCCGTGAAGGCGATTACAGGATAGGATAATAATGTTAGAGCCCATATTATCAGGTTAACCACTAGAAAGTCTATGATAAAAGCGAAAAGTCTCCTTTTTGTGGTTTCTTCCATTTCAATCAACCTTAACATACTCTTGGCACAGGATCTGCTATTGGTGCCTCGATTATCCTCTTACCCCCAAGGTTTGTCTCGAGTATTACATGTTTGTCTTCTGTCACTTCACCTATTATCTGCGCTTCAGCTCCATATCTTGTCTTCTTAATCGCCTTGAGAATTTCGTCTGCAGCTTCTGCCTCCACGCCCATAACAATTTTACCCTCATTCGCAACCTCATAAGGGTCTATGCCAAGCATTTCAGAGACTGCCCTCACTTCATCCTTGATAGGTATCTTATCCTCTTCTATGAGCATGCCCACACCAGATTTTTCTGCTAGCTCATTAAGGGCATTTGCAAGACCCCCACGGGTAGGGTCCTTCATGGCTTTCACACCCCCCACTTCCAGGGCGGCTTCCACGATCTCCCAGATTGGGGCCACATCAGATTTGAGACTTGTCTCGAATCCGAATCCTTCCCTGTATGCCATTAATGCTATCCCATGGTCTCCTATGCTTCCTGTTAGGATGATCTTGTCCCCAACCTCGAGTCCATTATCCCTTATTATCTCGCCTTTCTTTGCTATTCCGACGCCTGTTGTTGTTATCACCATCTTGTCAAGTTTTCCTTGTTCCATCACCTTGGTATCACCTGTTATTATCGAGGTTCCGGTTTCCTGGGATACTTTGTCCATGGATTTTATGATACGCTCTAATTCTTCTGAATTGAAGCCTTCACTTATTATCATGGCATTTGCGATGGCAAGGGGTTTTGCGCCCATAACTGATATGTCATTTATTGTACCTGAAATTGCGAGTTTCCCGATATCTCCGCCTGGGAAGAACAGGGGGTCGATGGTGTGACCATCCGTACTTATAACTATCTCATAGCCATCTAATGGTATGCTAGCAGCATCATCTAAGTCATCTAATCCGACACCGCCATTAACATTCTTTTTTTGTATGTTGGAGAGGATTATCTCTGATATGAGATCTTGCATCATTTCTCCGCCTGCGCCATGTGACATG
>LGEU01000078.1 GCA_001507955.1 Methanobacteriaceae archaeon 41_258
CATATATGGATGCTCTTGCCGCTGAAGCCGCATATAAGATCGAAGAGATGGTGGTAACAGGTTCAAAGACTGTTAAAGTTAGGAGTGCTATTGCTCGTTCACTCTCTGACCTTAACCTGATACTAGACAAAGTTGGTATGAGATATATTACAAGTAAAAAGAAGGTAATAGACCTTAGGGGTCCGACATTTTCAACAATAAAAGCTAGGATAAGATAATGTACTGGAATCGTCTTATAGATACAATGGCGCGTTTACAATATGAATGGTCAAAAAAAGTCGTCAAGGAGGATATTATTTCACACTTTAAAAGTATATGTGGTGCAGATGTCTCCTTCACAGTGGGTAATAAGGGTATAGCAGCGGCTGTGATAACAGACACTAATTTAAGAATCCTTGAAGAAAAATACAAGAAAGTAGAATTGCCCATACCATACTTGAGTGGATTTTTAGGCTTCAGAGAAGCCAATGCCATTTTAGACGTTGTTAAAGGATTGGAAAATCCCTTCGATGTTCTTATGGTAAATGGGAATGGCACATTACATCCAAGAGGCTTTGGACTGGCAAGTCATGTTGGAGTTTTCCTTGGGAAACCCACCATCGGCATCACTAAAAAGCCCATAAAAGAAGCTGAAAGAGATAATTCACTCTTAAAGATAAAAGGTAAAGTTGAGGGTAAAATAGTCAATGGCATGGTTGTAAGTGTCGGGCATAAAATAACTTTAAAAACAGCCGTAAAAGTAGTTAAAAATACAAGTATATATAAGATGCCAGAACCCCTCAGACAAGCCCACATACTCTGCACAGAAAAAGCCAAAGAGGAACTAAAATGAAAATCAAGGGAACCTTAACATCAGGATCTGGTGAAGGAGCCTACTATATGTCAAAGAAATTATACAACCTCCAATTCAAGGAAAAACTAGGATTTGAACCATACCCAGGAACCCTCAATATAACAATCCAGGAAGAGTATGTCCCCTTTATAAAAGAATGTCTAATAAGCGCAAATAAAATAGAAGGAAAAGGCGACTTTGGAGATGTACTATATATAAAGGCCACCCTCAATGATAAAATCAAAGGAGCCCTCGTATTCCCACTTAAAACGCATCATCCTCCACGTATACTTGAATTCATAGCACCAGTTTATATCCGCCAAACACTTAAATTAAAGGATGGAGATACCGTCACCTTATACATAGACGATTGTAAAAAAATAAAGCCGTGATTACAATGATCGAAGAAGCACTAAAGTCACTAAAGAAAGGTGAAATAATACTAGTTTTTGACGCTGCAAACAGGGAAAAAGAAACAGACATGATATTAGCAGCAGAACACGTAACACCAGAGCATATAAGAATACTTAGAAACGACGCAGGAGGCCTAATATGTGCTCCAGTATCTGCAGAAAACGCTGAAAAACTTGGGATACCATTCATGACCGATATAATGCAGATTGCGAGCAAAAAGTATAAAATGCTTAAAAGATTATCACCACATGACATACCCTATGATGAAAAATCAGCATTTTCCATTACAATAAACCACAGAAAAACATTCACAGGGATAACTGATAATGACAGGGCCTTGACAATAAAGGAACTCGCACTATTGTGTAAAAATGGTCAACATGAAAGATTTGGAGAATTTTTCAGATCCCCCGGTCATGTGACATTGTTAAGAGCCGCCCCAGGTCATGTTCTCAATAGGAAGGGCCATACAGAGATGAGCATAGCACTAATGGAAATGGCTGGCCTGACAGGAGTTGCTGTCTGCTGCGAAATGATGGATGACAAAACTGGTAATTCATTAAGTACCAGGGATGCCCAATTGTATGCCAATGAACATGATCTCATCTTCCTGGATGGTTCACAAATCATCAAAGCATATAATGAGATGAAAACCCCAAAAAGGGGGACTATAAACCGTGCTTAAATTTCCCCTCCAAAACTTTTATTGGAATATAACCTCTAAATGAAGGTTTACGAGCTACTGAGCATATCTCTGAAATGTTAATGTTTTCTTCGATAGTTTTTAAGGCTGTGAGGCAAAATTCCTCGAGTCTGATCTCTATCTCAGGAGTTCCCCCTCTTTCACTGATATCCGCCTTCGGGAGCTTATAAATAAAATCACAGCCCAGAGAGTGTTTTATGAAATCCGCAGCTTTCACGAATATCTTATCATCATAGACCCTATTGAGGATAACCCCCCCTACCTTGATTCCTAATTTTTTCATTAATTTTCCATGCGCCACGATATCAAGTGCTGCTGATTCTATACCACCTTTACTACAATTTGAAACTAATATGATTGGTATGTCAGCGGCAAATGCGATCTCAGCAGATGAGTATGGGGTTTTCTCATTTAACAAACCTGTTACACTACTCATAACACCCTCCACTATGATAATATCATAGGCTGAATCCCTTAATCTCCTTAGAACATCTTCAAGTGACATCCAACCAAGGTCAGCTATTCTTATAGAAGAGTATTCTTCCATTTTCTCTTTTATAAGGTAAAGTGCAGGGACTATATCCCTTACATCAGGTCCGACTTTAAGGACTCCGACTTTGAATCCTCTCCTGCAGAGCGCCCCTGCAAGGCCCGTGGTTATAAATGTTTTACCAGAACCAGATCCTGTACTTGCTATCATAATCATCAAAGGATAATTAAATCTTCCTCCAGCCTTTGGAATTTTAATATTTGTATCGATGCCCAATTCAGATTTTATCTTTTTGACAAGTTGACCATTACGTTCCAGTATCATTTCCCTGTCCATCTCATCAGCATCCAAAAATTGTAAGATGTTTTCAACTAGTCTTGGATTGTGATCAAGACAACCATGGATTAAAGTGCCCACTATATTCCCTTCATCATTACAAACCCCCGATAAAATCTCTTGAGGATTATCCCTATAGTCGCTCCTTTTTATCTTTGAATAGAATATGGGCTTTGCATCTCCTTTTATCGCCCCATAGGTGTGGCAATGAAATCCTCTGATGGTGGTTCCAATAAGACCCCTTGTCATGAATGATTCGCCCACGACTGAGGCTTCAACCCTATCATTATTTATCATAGGCTCAAAACTAACATTTAAAAGGCCCAAGCCCTCCCTTTTAATAGGATGGGGAGATCTTCGACCTATATTAGTCTCTTCCCCAAGTACTTGGAATCCTGAGCATATACCTATGATGAAACCGTCCTCTGAGATTTTTTTGACTTCACGGACAAAATCAGAATTTATCGAACCAGATTCTATTATACTGCCTCCAGGGATTATCAGACCATCTATTACTTTGTGGGCTGGTTCGCCTTTGACTAGGCCATTTTCTTTAACGATGTCAGTTGGTAGGTTGCCGAAATCTTCGAACGCTGGTACCGAACCCTTTAAATATGCTAATCCTATCCTCATCATCCTCGTCCTTCGAGTATTGATCCGATCTCTAGCATGGTTTTCATGATTTTCCAATCTTCCAGTGGTTTGGCCTGTAATTGTAAACCTATAGGGATCCCTTTAACTTTACCTATTTTCATGCTAGCAGCGGGTATGCCGGCTAAATTCGCTATGACGGTTAAAATGTCATAGGAGTACATTTCCATTGGTGTGAGGGTTGTTCCAATCTTGTGCGGTAATTTAGGGACGGTGGGTCCTAGTATGACATCCACATCATTGAGAACTTTTTCTATTTCCTTTCTTATAAGGGAACGTGCTTGGAGGGCTCGCCTATAATACTTGCCGGAGAATTCTTTCTGGCTTATATATGATCCGATTTGTATTCTCCTTAAAACTTCTTCGCCACAAACATCCTCAATTTTATAACCGTATTTCCTACCATCATATTTTCTCGTCGCAGAAAAAAATTCCACATAATTTATAAGATAGTAGGTTGGCAGGCACAGGTCAATATATTTAAAGGGGAGTTCGACTACCTTATAACCTTCCTCTCTAAGCAAGTTGATGGTATCTTCTATTATATCGACTATTGGATCGTCCGTAACCTCATGGAATTCTTTCACAACACCAAATGTTAAATCTGGCCCTCTTTCATTGGATAATTCAGTGAAGGATGTTCCTTCAGATTTTATTGTTGTAGGATCCTTGGGATCATAGCCGCTTATAACATCAAGTAATAGACTTATGCCATATAAGTCATTGGATAATGGCCCTATTTGGTCGAAGCTCATGGCAAGGTCAAGAAGGCCTTGCCGGGATACAAGGCCATAAGTTGGTTTGAATCCATAAACGCCACAATGTGAAGCGGGGTTTCTTATGGATCCTCCAGTGTCTGATCCTAGGGTTAAGTCGCACATGTGAGCTGCTATTGCAGCTGCGCTACCCCCACTTGAGCCTCCAGGTATTCTGCCTTCTGCTGAGGGATTGTCTGTCACGCCAAAATAGGATGTTTCGGTGGAACTGCCAGCAGCGAATTCGTCCATGTTAGTCATGCCAATGATTATACCATCTTCTTTTTTTATCCTTTCTATGACGGTGGCATCATAGCTTCCACGGTAATTTTCAAGGGTTTTAGAAGCTGCCGAAACCATGAAATCTTTAACATTAATGTTGCTTTTCACACCGATCACTAAACCGGCCAATCTACCAACCTTCTCATCCGCAGATATCCTTGAGTCGATCTCAGCAGCCTTTCTAATAGCATACTCCTTGTTTACTTCTATGAAAGCGTTTATCCTGGGATTCTCTTTTTCTATGGTCTCTAGGAAATTTTTAACATTTTCTTCTGCTGTTAATTCATGTCCTTTGATTGCTTCAACTTTACTCTTGGTATCCATTGGCAACACCCTTTATTAAACTGATAAAAATTATACACATATAAGATTTTATCCACATATGCTGGTTATGGTGAGCGGATGAGAAAAACTCTACTATTAAAGAAGGGTGACATCGAAGATCTTGTGGACATGGATGATATTCTAAGAGTTGTTGAAGAAGCGTTCAAAGAGTATGCTCTTGGTAGGGTTCAAATGCCCCCAAAGAGTTATCTATTCTTCATAGGGGGTGATCTTAGGATCATGCCATCCTACCTAGAAGGTTCGGGGGTGGCCGGGGTGAAATGTGTTAATTCCCATCCAAACAATCCCAGGAAATATTCCCTACCCACGGTAATGGCCATTATAGAACTAGTGGACCCCGAAGACGGTTTTCCACTTACGATAATGGATGGTACTTGGGTTACGGATATGAGAACTGGCGCCGCCGGGGGAATATCAGCAAAATATCTTGCAAGACCCGATTCGAAAAAACTCGGCATAATAGGGGCTGGTAGACAAGCATACACGCAACTTATGGCCATTAAAAGCGTATTAGATATTGAAGAAGTTGGTGTGTACTGTCGCACGGCATCAACTAGAGAAAAATTTGCAAAGAAAACATCAAGAGAATATGGTATAGATGTTATACCCACAAGCACGGCCGAAGAGGCTGTTAAGGACAAGGATATTATAGTCACGGCAACTCCTTCAACCAAACCCATTATAAGATCGGAGTGGATACCTCCAGGCGTGCACATATGCGCTATCGGGGCAGACGCCCCTGGCAAACAAGAACTAGATCCTAGGATCCTCATAAAGGGGAGGGTTTTCGTCGATTCTTGGGAACAAGCTTCCCATAGTGGTGAAATAAACGTACCGCTCAAGGAGGGCATATTATCAGAGGATGATATAACAGGTACCCTAGGCCAGGTTCTAATAGGTGAAATCCCAGGAAGGACCAAAGACGATGAAATAACAATATTTGATTCAACAGGCCTTTCAATACAGGATATGGCAACAGCATCACTAATATATAGGAGGGCCTCAAAGGAAAAAAGGGGGGTTAAAATAAGCTTCATGGAGTGAACCAGCAGGGGGGATCCCAGTGTTTTCGGCTGGTACTTTACGATTTCAACCTCCTCTACTGGTTCCATGGTTGTATTTTAATTCAAGTTTTGAATTCTTTATGTGGGATAATGCCCCGAGAAGAATGTTTAAACTTTCCCGGCTTTTATCCATCTATTTAAGAGGAAAGTTTTCTCGCCGAAAAAGATAAAGTATATCATATGTAATAGTAGATTATATTGTTGAAAGGGGATGTTTTTAATGGAATCTTATATCAGTAGTCTTCTAATTCGAATGGATCATGTTTGTGAAAGGATGA
>LGEU01000079.1 GCA_001507955.1 Methanobacteriaceae archaeon 41_258
ATAATAGCTTGAATGGGCCCGACGGGATTTGAACCCGCGATCTTCTGGTTAAGAGCCAGATGCCCTGCCAGACTGAGCTACGGGCCCCCATAAGACTAGAAAACTTGCTTGCATGAACCCTCCAAGGGGGCGGGTAATTAAGTTTTAAATATTATAGCCTACTCCTCAACAAAGGGGACTAAAATTGGGGAGTTTTGAAGACCCCTAGAGGGTGCGGGGGCTCAGAACGTGAAGCTCCTATGTGAACGCCCCCAATCCCTCCTGGTCTGGGAATCTTCCATGTTGAAAGCTCCCCCTTGCATAAGCATCAAGGGGGGTCATATTGTTAGTCATAGTTAGTTAGTTGTTTTATTCATTTTCATTACATAAAATTTTTTTGGTTATGAAAAGGTGCCATCTTTGATGAATGTTGTTAAAGATTCTTGTCTAGGAAAATATTATAAAGGGGGGATCTTAAAAGTAAGTTTTAGGTGAACCTAATGGAGCTTCTGAGTGAAAACATAGAAGAATACCTAGAAACTCTCTATAAACTTTCACAAGAAAAAGAACTTGTAAGCACATCCAGCATATCCAGCGAATTAAGGATAGCCCCTGCCAGCGTCACCCAAATGCTCCAGAGATTAGCCAAAATGGGCCTTGTAGACTATTCACCATATAGGGGCGTTAAACTCACAATGAAAGGTTATAAAAGAGCTGAGAAGATTATAAGGAAGCATAGATTGCTTGAAAGATTCTTATATGATATTCTAAATTTGAAAGAGGATAAAATACATCAACAGGCTTGTGAAATGGAACATGCACTTTCTGATGATGCTGAAAGAGCTCTCTGTCAACTGCTCAAACAGCCAAGTTACTGTCCAGATAAAAACCTTATACCCCCATGTGACTTCAAATTTAAAACATGTAATGAATGCTTGAAAAGAAAAGATGAGGACCTTAAAGAGATAGGTTCAAGAGACGAAAATCTGTTATCATTACCCCAATTAGAAGAAATGGAAGAAGGGAGAGTATCATTCATAAGAGGTGACTACAAGTTCATGGAAAAAATCATGAACATGGGGATAACAATCGGAAGTATCATAAGGGTTCTGAGAAAAAGCCATCCAACAGAATCCATTGAAATAGAAGTAAAGGGATCAAAGATACTGCTTAGAAAAGACATAGCAAATAACATTTTCATAATAAACCCCGCCTTAGGATCTAGCTAGCCAATTTTCAACCTTTTTTATGACCTTATCGAGGAAATCTAATGATTTTTCGTGTGAACTAAGAGATATTGCCAATTCCAGGAGGGCTTTTTCATCCCCTACAATCGCCATATAAAGTAGGAGATTCTCATACAATCTATTAGTTTGATACCTTTCAGGTGCCTCTAGGCCCCATAGGTGTATAAGGGCCCATTCCTTTGACGAATCCTTGATTTTAGAAAGTTGGAATTTCTTATTTGAGAAGATTCTCTCCTTGATATATTTTAGCAAGTTCCTATTTTTCAAGGCCCAGAACTTGAAATCATCATATTTATCTCTTAGTTTGTGGATTTGATCCCTTTTCTCGTCCCGTATCCTTATAAATTCCTCCTCATACTTATTAAGTTGGAATATTGACTTATCAGCTTCCACAAGCTTTAATAGGTTACCATGCCTTTTTTTCAATTCTTTACCCGCTTCTATGTGGAGTATTTCATCATCTGTAAGTTTTCTCTTCTCTAAAAGTTCCTTTTGGGATTCGATCTGCTTCGCCCACTCTTCACATTTCCTTGCTTCAAGCTCTTTTAACTTTTCATGGAATCTTCCCTTTAAAAGTTCCATGGCGAAAAACTTCTGCCAACCATGATCTTTTAGATGGGACAGGATAGTCGCTATTTCCAACGGATCCTCTGGCTTCCTCCTAAAGTATGATACTAGCCCAGCCACCTCCCTTGGAAACAAACTAGGGATCACCATGACTAAAAACCAGAAAATAATTGACACAGAAAAAGAAACCAAAAATGGTAGAATTATCCCCTGGATATTCATGAAGACGCCCCTTTACTGAGGATAATTTTCCGAAACTCCCTTTTAGTTTCTGTTATAATCTTGATACCTCTCACATTTATGCTATTTTCATTGAAATATTCAAGTAACTGTGTGGGGGTCACTGTCTCTTCAAAGTCTACAAGTATTGAACCATTTTCAATGCTTAATTCAACCGATCCACACTCTGATAATAACCTTTTAGCTTCTTCAACTTGTGAAGTTCGTAACCTGATTTTATTTTCTGTTATAATTTCAACATTCTTGAGATCTATGCTATTTCTGCTAAGATATTCAAATAACAGTGTAGGATTTATTGTTTTTTTAAAGTCTAAAAGTATCGAAACGTCTTCAATACCTATCTCAATCGCCCCATACTCTAATAGTAACCTTTTAGCTTCCTCGACTTGTGGAGTTTCCACCCTGAAAGTGCGTAGACGTTGCTGCGCCTCTGCAATATCGATATCCATCCTTTGAAGGTCTATGAGAACGTGCCTTTTTAGGGCTTCTTCTAGTATGTCAACGGTTATTTTTTCCATTCCACGATTTATTCTCACTGCCTGGGCTATCTGGGCGATATCCCTTGCATGGGCGAAAGTTGGGGTTAATCCCTCACCACCATCCTCCTTGGGTGTGTAGACTAGTCTGAGCCTCTCAAAGATCTCTTCATCATATTCTTCACCTAGGAAATCTAGGTTTCTTTTGAATACTTCAATTATCTCATCCACTGGCGGTTCTTGGAGGAATATATGTAAGGGCGCCCTCCTAAGATGGGCTTCATCCATTATACTTATATCAAGGTTTGTGGAGAATACAGGGATGAAATGTGAATGTACAGTGACCGGCACCCCTTTAATATATACTATTTCCTTCCTATTTTCTAGGGGTATTATTAGACGGTTGAGTATCAGATTATGATCTTCTTTTTGTCTTCCAAGATCATCAAGGAGTAGAACTCCACCATTTGCTTTTATGATAGGGGATGTCTCATATACTCCCTTACTCTGGTTAAAGTTTGTCTCCATTTTTTCAATTGTAAGTTCGGATCCTGTGAAGACAAATGGTGCATATATTTTAACCCATCTCGGATCCTCTGGTTGTTCACCACAAAGCTTGTGAAAATCTGGATCATATAATTGGATTACTTGCTCATTAAATTCTATATAACGGGGGATTAAAATTGGGGGAAGCAGATTCGACATTTTACTTGTGATGAATGTTTTACCCGTCCCAGGAGGGCCATATATGAAAAAGCCTTTTCCAATTGTGGCGGCTTCAATCATGGTCTCTTTAGCTTTTTCGCTGCCAACAATATCCTTGAATGTTTCTTTGATGATCTCCTCGGGTATTTTGATGGGGAATCTTCCCTCGAGTTGTTTTTCCATTATCTTATAATAGATTTCATATGTTACCGGTGCCATGCCAGCGTATGGATTTTCACTGAGGAGTTTCTCTGCGAGGTTTCTTCCCTCTGGTTTTATAGTATATGTTACTGTGGGGAATAGGAAGCCCCCACCAATAGGGGCACATAATTCCTCATCTTCCATGTCCCTCATACATTCTTCGAGTATGTTCACATGCAATCCCGTGATTTCATGGATCCTTTCAACTTTTATCGTCCCATAGGTTGCTATGATTTTGAGGATGAGATTTTTTATGAAGTCCTTGGATAAGTCTATCTCATCGAGACTCTTTGGCTGTTTTAAAGCCTCAAAGAGCCTTTGCATTTTTTTATCATGGTAATAATCCACTTTAAACACCATCTATAGGATATTTTTGAGCTCGCCTATATTAGATATTACTTTAATGTCAAGTTTCTCCTTTTTTATATACTCTTTCTCATCCTCTTTTAACTTGGAATTGACAAGTATTGCTGACATACCCGCGTTCACAGCGCCAAGTATATCCTCTTTAAATTTGTCCCCCACCATAACAGAATCTTCAGGCTTACAATCCATCCTATTGAGGGCTTCCCTAAATATTCTCTGGTCTGGTTTTTCTACTCCCACCTCCTCTGAAGTGACAACTTCATCAAAGAAATGGTGTATGCCAAGTCTTATCAACTTCTCCCATTGTTTTATTGTGAGGCCATTAGATATCACCCCAAGATGATAACCTTTACCCTTAAGGTATATCAAAGTTGGTATAGTCTCGGGGAATGGTCTCAAAAGGGCGAATTTAACATTATGATATGTTATAACACCCAAGGCTATCAGTAGAGGGTCTTCCTCGCCAAAAACCCTCTCCGTAAGCACGTTAAAATGTTTACCATAATTTGATCCCTTTTCATCTATAATCTTCCTAAGGAGAGGGTAAGCTTCTTCCTGTGTAAGGGGCAGACCAGCCTCGATCATGACACTTAGAGCGGCTTTCCTAGCTAACTTAGCAAAACTTGACGTGTCATAGAGCGTATCATCAATATCAAAGTACACGGCCTTTAACATGAACTTCACCCCCCTATAGGAACGCATCTAGGCTACTTTGCCTTTCACCCCCAGCCAACATGAGAAGATCATCTGTTGAGTATCCAAGGGATGTTATTATACGGGATACGGCAGCTAGAACCTGATTCTCTATATAATAGTCAGGATCATATTCCCCCTTGAAATCCTCGGCCGGAACCGCCCTTTGACTAATAGGTTCCTTTCCCTTCACTATAATGTAGCGGATTATGGATCCTCTTTCAATCCGCCTACCCTTCTTAAGGGATCTCCTAGCCGCCACTATATGGGGGCCCACTTGCTTGTATTCATCAAGATTCTTAGTAATCTGCGTGTGGATGATAAGATCCTCGACTCGCACATTACCTTCTTTAATATCCTTTATAACCTTCTTTATTATGTCTTTGGCCTTCTTGGGGGATCCTTCCTTTAGTATTGCCCGGAGAACCATCCGTTGTGTCTTCTTGGCTATTGGCGCCCAGTCTCTCCTTACAAGTTCAAGACCCTTGACAATGATGGTATCATCTTCAATTAAAGCGTATCTTTTCTTGGTTACGAAAAAACCCCTCTGGTAGAAGCCCTCATATTCAAGTTCCATCCCCTCTGGGAGCCTATTATTAATATAATCCAAAAATTTCTTAACTTGGGAGATTATCTCCTTTTTAAGGTTATCAACCAAACTTATACACCTATATCATTTCTTGATTAATATACCATTGAGTATGCCATGTTGACCAGGTCTCGAGGTTACCTTGGCAAGACCCTTGCTCGTCTCTACAATAGCACCCTTTGTTATGATATTCCTCCTTACGAAGTGGGGGTTGGCCCTATTCTCCACCACATTCAGTATTTCTGCAACGTCCACCTTATTGGTCTCAGGGTCCACCACGTTTATATGGGTGTCTGTTACAAGTCTAAACTTCCTGTTACCTCCCATTGTCCTTATTATCCTCATCTTCCTTTCGCCGATTCTTGTCTCCGCGGATTCCCTTCCAAGTTCATATTTCCTCTTGCCTCTGCTCTTTTTCAACCTTCCACCTGTTGGTTTTCTCTTGGATCTACCTTGCCATATCGCCATTTAACATCACCTCAAAATATTATATATTAGAATTAGAGGATATAGTTTTTAAAGTAAATCATACCTATATCACCCCCCTGATGGGGGGCCCAAAGAAAAAGATCATATCATCTACTAAGATGCACTTCATTATATAAATTTTTCGGATCTGCAAGAATCCAATGGGGATGAATTCTCCAATTTGAGAATGAAATGCCCCCAGGGAACAATCTTTTATCCTCCCTGTGGCTTGTAGAAACCCCCCCATCTTAGAGGTGGGTATTTAGGTTTAAATACCTCAAATATAAAAAGAACATTTCAAGGGAAAGTAGGCCCATAAGTCCACGAGGACAGAGGGAGTGAACCCGCAGTGAATGGATAAGACCTCCCTGAGGAGCCCCCATCCACCAGAGTGGGTTTAAACTCTCCTATAATGATAGAGTAATAATGAAAGGTGAAGTTATGAAGATCAACATGTCACATGGCGCAGGCGGAGAAATGATGCAAGATCTCATATCAGAGATAATCCTCTCCAACATACAAAAAAAGAATGTTAATGGCG
>LGEU01000080.1 GCA_001507955.1 Methanobacteriaceae archaeon 41_258
AATGACGGGACAGTTGAAGGAATACAACATCGAGAACTACCCATTATGGGCGTCCAATACCATCCAGAAGCCGGACCAGGACCACATGATACATACAACGTTTTCGACAAATTCGTGAAGATAATGAAGGAATATTAGGGGATCGCAGATGCCACGGGATAAAAGCATAGAAAAGGTACTTATAATAGGCTCAGGGCCAATCCAGATAGGACAAGCGGCCGAATTCGACTACTCAGGCTCCCAAGCATGTAAAGCCTTGAGAGAGGAGGGTGTTAAGACAATACTAGTCAATTCAAACCCAGCAACGATCCAAACGGACATGGAAATGGCGGATAAAGTCTACATTGAACCATTAACACCAGAGATAGTGGCTAAGATCATAGAAAAGGAAAAACCAGACGCCCTACTCCCAACTATGGGTGGACAGACAGGCTTAAATGTTGCAACAGGACTAGCACAAATAGGGGCACTAGAAGATGTTAAAGTCATAGGCTCATCCATTGAGACAATAAGGAACGTCGAAGACAGAGACCTCTTCGACAGTCTCATGAAAAAGCTTAACGAACCAGTACCCAAGGCAAAGGCTGTTGAATCAACTGAAGAGGCCTTAAAGGCCGTTAAAGAGATAGGGTACCCTGTTATCGTGAGACCAGCATTCACACTAGGAGGGACTGGTGGAGGAGTGGCCCACAACCCAGAAGAACTCAAGGAAGTGGTCACAAGAGGCCTTGAAATGAGCTTCATAAACCAAGTCCTCATAGACCAATCAGTACTAGGCTGGAAAGAATTCGAATACGAGGTTATGCGGGACAAAAATGACACATGCATCATCGTCTGTAACATGGAAAACATAGATCCAATGGGCATACACACAGGTGAAAGTATAGTTGTTGCACCAGCCCAGACACTAAGTGATGAAGAAAATCAAAAACTCAGAGACGTGTCCCTCAAGATAATAAGAGCCCTTAAAATCGAGGGAGGATGTAACATACAATTCGCAGTGCACCCCCAGACAGGAGAATATAAAGTCATCGAAGTGAATCCAAGGGTTAGCCGGAGCAGTGCACTAGCATCCAAGGCAACAGGCTACCCTATAGCCAAGATAGCTGCCAAGATAGCCATAGGCCTCACACTTGACGAGATACAAAATGATATCACAAAAGAAACACCAGCCTCATTCGAACCGAGCATAGATTATGTAGTGACTAAAATACCCCGCTGGCCATTTGACAAATTCAGGGAAATAGACAGACACATTGGGGTTCAGATGAAATCCACAGGAGAAGTCATGGCTATCGGCAGGACAATGGAGGAATCCTTGCATAAGGCTATAAGATCATTAGACATTGGGAGATATGGTTTTGAAGAAGTTCCATTCACCACTGGTGACCTTGCCAACCCCACCGATGAAAGACTATTCCAAGTATACACAGCATTAAAAAATGGGATGAGCATCAATAAAGTCTATGAACTTACAAAGATTGATAAATTCTTCCTATACAAGATACTTGAGATAATAAAGTTTGAAAAATCCCTCAAAGGGGGGAAAATAGACCCCAAAACATTAAAAAGGGCCAAAAAGTTGGGTTTTTCAGACAAGAAAATAGCCCAACTTACAGGTTTAAAGGAGAAGGAAATACGTGACTTGCGCAAGAAGCATGATATAAAACCAGTATATAAGATGGTTGACACTTGTGCCGCCGAATTCGAAGCTAAAACACCATATTATTATGGATCTTATGACATGGAAGATGAGGTGGAGGTTTCAAAGAAACCAAAAGTCCTAATAATAGGATCAGGGCCCATAAGGATAGGTCAGGGCATAGAATTTGACTATTGTTGTGTTCATGCGACCATGGCCTTCAGAGAGAAAGGATTCGAAACAATAATGGTAAACAACAACCCAGAAACAGTAAGTACAGACTATGACATATCAGATAAACTTTACTTCGAGCCCTTAACCCTAGAGGATGTGCTAGCCATAATCAACAAAGAAAAACCAGACGGAGTCGTGGTCCAATTCGGAGGCCAAACATCAATTAACCTCGCAGTTCCACTCGCAAAAGAAGGGGTAAGAATACTTGGAACGCCACATGAGAGCATTGACAAAGTTGAGGATCGTGAAAGATTCACAAAGGTCTTGGAAAGACTGAAGATACCCCAAGCCCCATATGGTATAGCAAAATCATTCGAAGACGCCAGACGCGTCGCTGAAAAAATAGGATACCCGGTGCTTGTAAGACCATCATACGTCCTCGGTGGGAGGGCGATGGAGATAGTCTATGACGAAAAAGAACTTGAAGAGTATATGGAGGAGGCTGTCAGAGTCTCCCCAAAACATCCAATACTCGTTGACAAATTCCTAGAGGATGCCATAGAAGTTGACGTCGACGCATTATGCGATGGCGAAGAAGTCTACATAGGGGGGATCATGGAACATATAGAAGAAGCAGGCGTCCACTCAGGGGATTCGGCATGCGTCATGCCACCACAGACCATCCCAGAGAATATAATAAAAATCATAAAAGATTACACAAGAAAACTTGCACTAGAACTAAAGGTTGTGGGGTTAATAAACATACAATATGCTGTTAAAGCCAATGAAGACCCACCAGTCTATATACTCGAAGCCAACCCCAGGGCGAGCAGGACAGTACCCTTCGTGAGCAAGGCAACAGGAGTGCCACTGGCAAAAGTCGCCGCGAAGCTTATGCTAGGCGAAAAATTATCATCAATGGGCTTGACTTCAGAAAAAGAAATAGACCACGTGGCGGTTAAAGAATCTGTATTCCCATTCATTAAACTTCCAGGGGCCGACTCAGTCCTTGGACCCGAGATGAAATCTACCGGTGAAAGCATGGGTATCGACGAAAACTTCGGCCTCGCCTATTACAAGTCACAACTTTCAGCCAATATGGAATTGCCAGTAGAAGGTAAAATTTTCATAAGTGTTAAAGACCCTGACAAGGCAAAAATAGCAGACATAGTGCAAAAGGCAGAGGAACTAGGATTCAAAGTTATAGCGACACGCGGCACGGCAGAAGCTGTGAAGAACATTTCAAAGGTGGAAGTTATAAATAAGGTGAGCCAAGCTTCGCCTAACATAAAAGACGCCATACTTTCTGGTGAAGTGGGACTTATAATAAACACGCCTTCTGGTAAACAATCAGCCGATGACGGATACATCATAAGGAGAATGGCCATAGAATTGGGGATACCATATGTCACAACACTTGCCGGTGCAAGAGCGGCTTTAAACGCCATAGAAGCTGTTAAAATGGGTAAAATAACGGTTAAATCCCTCAATGAGTATCATGCATCCTAGTGTAGGATCCACCCCATAGGATGTGGGGATTTCAAGGTTTTTTCAGGGATTCAAAATGCTCGTTATTGAAAATGGTATTGTATTAGAAGGTATGGATTTAGACCCTAAAAGGGTGAATATTGCAATAGAAGATGGTAAGATAGCGGAGATAAGTAGGGAAAAAATCCCATCAGATCATAAAATAGACGCAGAAGGGTGCATCATAGCCCCGGGGTTTATAAATGCACATGTACACACTGCCGACAGCTTCCTAAAGGACTTGGGTGATGGTAAAAGTCTAGATGAGATAGTGAAACCCCCAATGGGATTGAAACATAAAATGCTCGAGAACGCAAAAGACAAGGAAATCAAGGAGGCTATCAGGGCTTCCATTATGGAGATGATATCTACTGGCACCACAACCTTCATGGACTATAGGGAGGGGGGCATAAAGGGCATAAAATTACTTAAAAACGCACTAAAAGGCTTGCCCATAAATTCAATCATATTAGGAAGGGACCCGATCTTCTTAGAGGAAAACCCAAACACGACAAAGTTGAAAAATAGGATAATAAAACTTCTAAGACTCGCTGATGGGATAGGTCCGAGCGGATTCGGCGAAATAACCGATGAAGCAGCTCACAAGATCGTGGAAGAATGTGAAAAATGGGATAAAATAGCATCAATCCACGTAGCCGAAAGCATTAAAGCTCAGAGACTATCCGTGGAAAAGACAGGTAAAAGTGAAGTGGAGAGGGCCATAGATGCAGGATTCCATTTACTTGTACATTTTACTAACCCACTCCCGGGAGACCTCCAACTAGTCTCAAAGAATAAAGCTACAATTGTCGCATGTCCAAGATCAAATGGGATGCTAGCAACAGGGATACCACCCATAGCAAAAATACATAAGAATGTTAACCTGCTCTTGGGAACCGATAATATAATGTTTAACGCGCCAGACATGTTCAGGGAAATGGAATACACCCTAAAGGTTACAAGAGCCCTTAAAGGGGGCTATTTCCATCCCAGAGAAGTTTTGAAGATGGTGACAACAAACTTTCACAGATTCTTTGACAAAAAAATAGGATGCATAGCTGAGGATTTCCAAGCAGATCTTATAATAGTTGAATCCTTATCCAAGAACCCCTATCTTTCACTTATTAATAGAAGCCAATCGAAAAATATAAGATATGTTATAATAAAAGGTAAAATAGTTAAGAGGTGAATTTATGTACAAAAAAATCCTCCTACCCACTGATGGCTCCGAATATGCCAACAAGGCAGCTGAACATGCAATATGGATAGCAAAGGAGAGTGGTGCGGAGATAGTAGCATTAACGGTCATGGAAACATCTACTTTTATAGGATTGCCAGCTGACGACCTCATAATACGAATCAAGGAAATCCTCGAAGAAGAAGCCTCAAATTCCTTGGATAAGATAAAAAAGCTTGTTGAGGAATCAGGTCACGATATCAAACTCACATTAAAGACAGATGAAGGTTCCCCAGCGGATTCGATCTTGAATACGATAGAAGAAGAAGGTGTGGATCTTGTAGTAATGGGGACTTCAGGCAAACATGGCCTTGACAGGTTCCTTCTTGGGAGCGTGACAGAGAAGGTTGTAAGATCTGCAAAGTGCCCGGTATTGGTGGTCCATTAACATCTTCAAAAAAACTGATTTTTGGAGCGGGTGTAGAGAATGTTAGCAAAGGATATAATGTCAAAGAAAATATATTATGTGAAGGTTCCAGGAAACCGCGCCCAAGCATTGGAAATAATGAGAAAAAAGAACGTTTCAGGGTTGCCAGTTGTTAAAGAGGGCTCTGATAAACTTGTGGGTGTTATAACACGTTCAGATATCATAGAAAACCCTGACGAGGAACAGATAGCCCTTATAATGACTAGGAATCCTATTGTGGCCTCCCCAGAAGACCCTGTAACTTTAGTGGCTTCTAAAATGGTGAAAAATAATATAAGGAGGATTCCTATAGTCGAAAACGATAAATTGGTGGGGATAATCACAGCCTATGACATCGTATCCCGTGCAATTGCACAGATGGACATAGATTCCCCAGTGGAGGATTATATGATCTTGAATATACCCGCAACATGGGATAGAACACCACTTAACATAGCATTCGAGATCATGAGATACTTCAAATTAAAGGTTCTGCTCACAATTAACAATGAAGCCAGACTCTCAGGGATACTAACTGAAACAGACTTTTTAAATGAAAGCGAAGTAGTCTCTGAGAGGACTGTCCATAATACTCCAGTGGGTACAGAGGGGGATAGATGGACATGGGATAGTAGGAATGTTCTCTATGTTATAAAAAATCAACTCAAATTTTCAGATAAGGAAGTGAGGGATGTTGCCACAACAGAATTAGTTACAGTGACAAAAACCACAAGTGTCAGTGAATGCGCAAAGAAAATGAAAAAATCCAAGATTGAACAAATACCTGTCATAGATTTTGAAGGAGAACTTGTGGGATTGTTAAGAGCCCAGGATCTCATAAAGGCCCTAGTTGATTTAGATGAGTAGCGAATCCATTCTCCATATAAAAGCCTCAAAGGGTGTTTTAACCTTCGCCGCGAAGAATGGGGGAAAAGTATCTATCAAAGACCTTCAGTTAAAGGCTTTATGGGGATATTGTTGGTTGCATGGACTACCATATATTGAAACATTCCTTGCGGTGATGGA
>LGEU01000081.1 GCA_001507955.1 Methanobacteriaceae archaeon 41_258
CCTATCTTCATAACATTAAACTCCTCTATAGCAGATAAGACAGGTTTTAGCGCGTCCTTGATCATCCCAGGGGTGACTTTTATGATCTTAGGCTTTATTCCAAGCTCTTGAGCCGCCTTCTCTGCGAATATGAGATCCTGCGATCCCTTACTGCCAACAGTATATAATATAGGCTCGGCATATTTTTTTACGAGCAGGGTGATGATGGTGCTGTCAACCCCCCCAGAGAATAATATACCAACCCTTTCAAGGTCTTGGATTCTCTCTCTAACAGCCCTTTCAAGCGCTTCTCCTAATCTTTCCTTGGCGGTATTATAATCCCATTTTGTCTCGATTTTCTCTGGTAATCTTTTTAATCTTATAATTTTCCGGTTTATTAGGATTGTTCCAGGAGGTAGTCTCTTTGGATCTTGTATGCCTATACTCCATAGGGCTTTGCGTTCAGATGCGAATGCTATGAAACCTTTTCCAAGCTTGTAATAGAGTGGTTTAATGCCTATTGGGTCTCTTGCAAGGATAATATCTTCACCATCAAAAAAGGCGAATGAATAATCACCATCAAACTTGTCCATGATCATGCGAAGGGCTTCCATCACCCCATACTCTCTCATAGAATCTGATATGAGCTTAGAGGCCGATTCTGTTCTTGGATTGTATATTCTACCATCACAGACTACTATGCCCTGGTCTCCTATGCGGGGGATTCTTTTATCTGTTATGAGAATTTTATGGCCTATAGCCACATCCCCTTTAAACCCGTGAATGGGGTGTGCTGGATCTGCTTTTTTATAGTATATTCTTGTGGCGTCGGGGCCTCTATGTTCTAGGACCCTTAACATTTTAAGGAGTTTTGGCAGGGCCCTTTCACCTATGAAACCTGCTATCCCACACATCTCAAACCCCAAAAAAGAGGAAGAAAATGACTATTTTATCCTTTTACCGGCATCAGGCCCCGGTTTCACAGAGTATATCTCTTTTATAGTTACTAGAACGGCTGATTTCGGTTCTACTTCACTCATAACATTCTGCGCCCATTCAACAGCCTCTTCAAAGAATTTGCCTGATTTGAATACCTCTGCTGTTCCTTTAAATTGGTATGGGTGCTCTTTAGCGTTCTGGACTATAAGTGATACCCTAGGGTTTTCTTCGAGATTGTCTATGGTCTTTTTCATGAAAACATCTACTATTAGTATCCTTTTATCGTCTATCGGTCTTGTGAATCCAATGGGCACCACATTAGGCGTGCCATCACTACTTGCCGTTGCTACGAAAACAAGATTCTTTTCTATGGCCTCCTTCATCTCATCAGTTAACATCTTTTTATCCTCCCCCTATGCTTATCTTATTTGGTGGAGGAAATAAAAGCTTTTGGGTTACTGCGCAGTCCATTGAGGATTACTGCAAGTGAAAGTCCCATATCACCGATGCCCACAGCCATCCATAATGATACCAGTCCAAAAATTGAAAGAAGGGCCAAGGACCCCTTAACGATTATTGAAAGGAATATGTTCTCTTTAACTATCCTCATGGTCCTTTTCCCGAGTTCTATTATTTGGTGTACCTTTTGGAGGTCATCATCGATGAGCACTATATCCGCGGTGTCAAGGGCTATGTCAGAGCCTCTGGTCCCCATTGCGATTCCAACATCTGCAGCTGCAAGGGCTGGAGCGTCATTTACACCATCACCAACCATGGCAACCCCCCCATCGGATCTTAAACCCCCTATAATGTCGAATTTGTCCTCTGGGAGCAGGCCTCCGATGTATTTATCGATTTTAAGTTCCCTTGCTATTTTCTCCGCGACCTTTGGATTATCGCCGGTTAAGATCATTGTCCTAATATTTTCCTTTGATAGTGTTCCTATTAGGGTGGGGGCTGATGGCCTCAGTTTATCCTCTAATGTTATTTCTCCGATGACTTTTCCCCTACTTTCTAGGAAAATGGATGTATCCTCAGACTCTTGCCGGGTGTCTTGGCCTAGGAAGTATAATTTACCCTCTACCTTGCCTTGAATACCATATCCTGGCTTGTATTCCAAATCTTCGACTTTCAATGGTTCCAAGCCCTTCTCCTCTGCCAAGTTAGTTATCGCCTCTGCTATCGGATGCCTTAACCCTCTTTCTAATGAGGCGGCAACTTTTAATATGTTAGTGTTATTGTAAGTTTTTATTCCTTTTATTGTTAATTCACCTTGTGTTAACGTGCCTGTTTTGTCAAATACAATAGTTTTTACCTTTGACATCTCTTCGAGGTAACTTGAACCCTTGATTAGTATCCCCTCTCTTGTGGCTGCTGTTATCCCTGATATCATCGCAACTGGTACTGATATTACTAGGGCGCAAGGGCATGCGATCACCATTAGCACGAGGGCCCGGTATATCCAAATTTCTGGGTTACCCAAGACTATGCTTGGGATAATACCTGTTAATATGCTTGCTATTATAATTGTTGGCGTATAATATGATGCAAATTTGTCCATGAAAAGTTCCTTGGACGACCTTTTCATCCTAGCCCTTTCTATCAATTCTATGACCCTTGCTATAATCGTTCTTTCAGAATTCCTTGTGACCTTGACTTCAAGGTAGCCTTCAAGGTTTATTGTACCAGCGAATACTTCATCACCAACAGTCCTAGGGACCGGTTTGGATTCTCCTGTAATATTTGATTGGTCAACATAAGTTGAACCATTTATTATCTCCCCGTCCAAGGGTATCATGTCCCCAGGACGGATTATCATTATCTCTCCAGGTTGTACTTTACCAGCCTCCACTTTAACCTCTCTTTTTCCAACTTTTATCGTTGCTATTTCTGGTTTGAGTCGCATAAGGTCTCTTATGGATTCATAAGCCTGGCTTGTAGCATGCTCTTCTAGATATTCTGCGATATAATATAATAGAACTACAAGGGTCGCCTCAGGATAGTCTCCAAGTGAGTATGCTCCCATAACAGCTAATGTGATAAGGAGATCTATTGTGAATCTGCGATGATAGAGTGATATGAAGGCCTCCTTGAATGTTTCTAGGCCTGATACAAAAACAGTTGCTGTGAATAGTATGAAGGCAGGGAGGCTGTGCCCATTATATTGGAAGTAGAATCCCATGACAAACAAGCTAATAGATATTAGTATAATTCTTTTAGTATAAGGCATAGATGATCCCGGCTTATTTTTTTAACACTCTTGTAGCTTCACTTGAGGGTAGCATGTTGGTTGCGCCATATCCTTGTATACAATAGGATGCTATATAATTCCCAAAATAGCATGATTTTTTAAGGTCATGTCCCATGAGCCATGCATATAAGAATCCTGCATTGAATGCATCACCTGCCCCGGTTGTATCTACACATTCAACATCTAGGGCTGGTACTTCCACTTCTAGGCCGTCCATAAGCCCATAAACCCCGGAAGAGCCCCTTTTTACTATGATAACATCAACTTCATCTGCTAGTAGTTTCGCAGCCTCTCTGTAAGGTCCATGGTGATCTATCATCATCCCAAGTTCCATCTCATTTAATAATAGGATATTAACAGACTCTATAAGCTTTTTAAGAATTTCAATCCCCTTTTTGGCGTATATGTTCCCTGGATCTAAGCTTATGAGCGGCTTGGAAGATAACCTCTCTAGTAATGTCTCCTGGACATGTAAGCCTTCACCTGCAAAGGATGTTAAGTGAAGTAATCTGCTGTTCTCTACTAGGCTGATTTTTATCTCATCGATTTTTATGGTGTCGTTGACGCCTGGGTCTAGGTAGAGTGCCCTTTGTCCATGTTCATCCACGAAGCCTATTACTTTACCAGTTCTACCCTTTTCTGTGGTGGTGAGAAGATCTAAGTTGACTTTTTCCCTTTCAAGGTTTTTTTTAAGTTTAATGCCTTCTCTGTCCATTGCTACCTTGCCAATGTATGCTGTTTTAAGGCCTAACCTTGAAAGGCCTATGATTGTATTAGCTGCTGAACCGCCGCAACTTTCCCTAAATCCTCTGATTATGGTTTCCTCTTCTGGGCCTATGATCTTGTCAACCATGTAGAGTTGGTCCATGTTAAGGGCTCCGAAGCCTACTGCATCAAGCATTTAAAATCCCCTAGGATTCATCCACTTTAGAATAGTTCATGGAGGAATATTTTATCATCACCTAGTTTACCTTTGTAGTTGCCGGCTGAAACCCTTATCACACCATCAAATCTGGATACGGCTTCCACACCTACCCTAAGGGCCTCTATGACCTTTTTCCGGGAAAGTCCGTTTATCACTATCTCTGGTATGTATTTGACTCCATCTGGGACTTTAGATTTTTTGCCTAGTCTTGTTTTTAGTGATGGACAATATGGATGGTTTGTTGTGGGGCCTATCCATGGATAACTTGTTTCGGGTTTTGATGGGGCTGAACAGATATCGAACGGCGCTATAACCCCATCTATCCGTCTTATGGCTTCTATGGCGCTTTTGCCCGCTTCAAGCACGGATTCTTTATCCTTGCACATGTACCAGAAGTTGGCGCCCATTATACCCGTCTGGTATCCTAGTCTGGCTTCTATTTTGAAATCTGGCACTCCTATAGGCACTATGATCATGTTCCTCCCATAGATGGTCTCTATCCACTCGTATCCGTCGCCACAATGTCCAACATGCCTCATCATGTCAATGTATCCTTCTGGTTTTAAACTTGCATCAAAAAGGCTTGTGAAAGGCTTCACTAGGATGTCTTGTCTTATCCTATAGGATAATTCCACTTCAAATTTTTTCATGTTATCAAGGGCAAAATAGAATTGGAGGATGGCACCATGCCTTGAATCAGGGGTCATATCCTTGTCAATGAATGATTCAACACCACTTTCCAGTCTCCCTATGACTGCTGCGGGCGTGGAAGTGGCATCATACGCCGCCTTTTTAAGTGTTTCTTTGTCATGGGCGGTTACTATGGCTCTCACACACTTACCCTTAAAAGTTTCGCAGAATGTATCCTCTATGATGGTCCCGTTAACATCCACTATCCTAGGCCTCCTATGGCCTCTCCCCTGATCCTTTTACGCATTTGGAGGCTCTCCTCCACTATCTCTTCTATGTCATCGTCTGGAATGAGTATCTTTGGGAACCTTTTAAATGTTTTCATGAATTCTTCAAAAATATCGTAGCTTATCCTGAAATTTTCCAGGGCCCTTTCAGGGTCCATTGTATAGGCTTTCACGAATTCTATTATGTAGTCTCTGCCGAAACGTGAATGTAAATCAGCGATCAAACCTATTGGGAGGGCGTTCTCTGCTATGATGACTATATCAGCTTCCTTCACAGCATATTGGTTCCCGTTAAAGGATACTGCCAAGCCGCGCCCCCTAGTGTACCTGAGGGGTTCCACATCGGTTATACTATCCCCTATATATAATGTTGATTTTATGGGGATTTTTTCCCTTTCGAGTATTTCCTTGAGGGCTAGGCGTTTGCCTTCCCCCCCTACTGTTTTGACATCCTCTATGAGTTTGCCTATCCTCATCCTAGGTATTTCCTTGAAGAATATCCTATCCATTGTCTCGAAATCGGCGCTCTCCACTATCATGTCCTTGAATTGGAAAAGTTTCTCCCGTTCATCCTCTGGAAGTTCATGTGAGTCTATGTCAAGGCTTGTATAATATGTGTTCTCTAATGGGAAGTTGATGAGGTTACAGAGGGCTTCAATGTACTGTTTGTAACTTGTACTTATAATATAGGATGGCATGAACTCCCTGATTCTTTGGAGTAATTGGCGTGCCCATGGAACCAGATTAATATTTTCCCTAGAGAATTCCACTATCTTATCATTAGTAACATTATAGGCTTTCAAAAATGGTGTGATGAGTTTAAGGGTGTCACCCGCATTATAACCAGGCCTTTTAATTTCATATGCCAATATATCATCGTATCTGCTCACCGCCGCGAAGAACTTGTCACCATCCGGTATGAAATGACTGGCAAGTTCAAATGCATTGTCATTAAGTGAAATAGGACCCTCACAGTCTGT
>LGEU01000082.1 GCA_001507955.1 Methanobacteriaceae archaeon 41_258
AATACGGACCCCATGCAAGGATAGAATTCATACAATTCCATCGTAGAAAATCCACAATAATCAATGATAGACATATTAGAACAGCACTAGCACTAGGCTACTCCGGCTTTGTCCAAGATTTCATAGCCAAAAGAGAAAATGAAATCCTCAAAAAAAGATTAAAAAAACCCCAGCTAGTTAAAAGATATGATGAAATACTTGAAGAGGCTAAAGAATACTCACTACCTTTTACAGGAGAAGAACTTGAAGAAATCCGAAAAAGAAGACTAAGAAACCTCCTCATCCAAGAAGGTCTGGCAGATAAAGACGGAAACCTCAGACCAGACCTCAAATCTGACCTAGAATTGAGAGAAAAAATAATCAAGGACATCTTCTCAAAAATCCCCATAACCCTCATATTATGGGATATCACATGCTACTATCTCACAACATCCTATGACAGGAGAAGTAAATATGCAGGCCCATTCCCAGGCCTTGGACCAGTCCTAGACCGCAGACAATCCAAAACATTTAATAAAATGGACAGAGAAGCCGTTAAACTCCTCAGAGAATATGGTGAGAAAATATTTTATATAAAAAACCTTCAAAAATTATTATTGAAAAAATTTGAGATAGAAGAAAAAATAAAAGGTCTGCACATGAAAATCAACCAAAGAGCCTTCGGAGCCGCTATAATCAACCTAGAATCTGATATAGATGAAAAAGCATGTGCTAATATATTCTCAATTACATTAAACGAGTTAAAAAAAGAAAAAGAAAACATAAAAGCCCTTACAAAACCCACCAACAAGGCCAGGCTCTTCATGGAAATGATCAAATAAACTACACATCAAATGCCACAAAAAAGAGAAAGTGATCATATTGGCTAAAGAAATACATATAAACCAGCCATTAACTTCACGTAGAATAATAGAAGTCCTTGAAAAAAACCCCGACCTTGAAAAAATCACATGCCCACCCAGCCTATATAATAGAATCCCACCAAAATACCTCAAAGCCCTCAAAGACCTAGGAATAAAAGTAGAACCTAGAAGACGGCGCAAATACGCCGAAAAGGATGTGAAAATGATCAGAAAGCTTATAAGTGAAGGCAAAACCCCAAAAGAGATAGCGAGTATAACAAAGATACCCCTCAAGACTATATACTACCTCAAAGGGGACATGAAACTCAAAAGAGGCCCCAAGCCTAAATATGATAAAATCACGCGGATGCGCGTGCAGAAAATGGCAGAAAAGGGCATACCAGCGAAAAAAATAGCCGAAAAATTTAATATACCCCTAAGGACAGTCTACTATATAATCAAAAAAGGGTGATTCCGTGCTAACAGTTGAATTCAACACTATAATAACAGTATCTATTATCTGTTTTGCCGTGGCATTTTCATCAACCTACCTTGTAATGCCAAGATTAATAAACAAGCTAATGAATGCCAACGTGGTCGGGAAAGACATCCACAAGATCTCCAAGCCAATAGTCGCCGAGATGGGCGGCATTGGAATATTATTTGGATTCATAATAGGAATGTTCATAGCAATCTGCACATTCCCAAAACTACACTATGAACTCATGGTAACCCTACTCGTTATTATACTAGTTGGCCTTGTTGGGATGGTGGACGACCTTGTAAGACTCTCATCAAAAGAAAAAGTATTCCTCTTATTCTTGGCAGGACTCCCACTTATATGGGTAGCTCCCCCTAACGTGGGCATATTATATCTTATAAGCATGCCAATAGCAGTTTCCATCACTTCAAACCTCACTAACATGCTAGCTGGCTTGAATGGAATCGAATCAGGATTAGGATCTATAGCCATGATATCACTCACAGCATCTTGTATAATAATGGGAAAATATGATGTTTCACTCATCACAATGACAATGTTAGGCTCTCTCTTAGCCTTTTTAATATACAATCGTTATCCTTCACGTGTATTCCCTGGGGATGTTGGGACACTTATAATAGGGGCATGTATAGCCGCTGTAGCATTCATAGGACGTATAAAGAGTATAGCATTCATTATATTATTGCCGAATATAATAGATTCTCTCCTAAAATTCCATAGTGCAGGTGTGATGGAGAGGCATCATCACGCACCGACAAGGGTGACAGAAGATGGTAGACTTGTAGCCCCTTCAGAAGGGTTCAATTCACTTATAAGATGGATACTTAGAAGGCCAATGAAAGAAAAACATGTTGTGCTCATTGTATGGCTTATAGGGATATTATTCGGTTCCCTCGGGATACTATTAGCCTTTGTACTACCTCTTGATCCGATATAATAACCTACAAATATCCCTGATAATCTCCGAAGCTTTAGGGTCGTCTGAATCTCTAAAAAGTTCAATAGCATTTTTAAAATTCTCTAGGGCCTCTTCTTCATTTCCTCTGAGGAAGTATATGATACCTAGGAAAACATTCACAGTTCCAAGTGACATCTTATCCTCTGTTTTACTGAATAGCTCTTCAGCTCGTTTAAAATAATTGAATGCTTCATCATAATTTTTATCTTCGAATGAACGGGTTCCAAGGATTAGGAGGATGGAAGCCTCACTCGATTCATCGTTAATCGTGGCAGCTATATCTAAGGCTTCTTTCAACTCTTCAATACTACTCTCAGATGGTTTATATACTGATTCTAAACGTCCAAGTAATGTTCTCAATTTTGGAACTATCTTGTCAATATCAACTTCAAACTTTCCCGGTCTAAAAGTGGAAGTTTCTCCAAGTTTTTCATGCAATTTAGCCATTTCTATGGCTTCTTTCATCTTTTCGACTTCTTTTATCTTCTCTTTCATCTCTTCTCTATTGGGTGATTTAATTGAAGAATAAATCTTGAATGCCTCCTTAAAATATTCAATAGCAACATCTATCTCCCTTTTATCTAGGTAAACCTCGCCCATAGAATCCAATACGAGAGCTTCAAGTTCTTTATCATCCATTTCAACAGCTACCTTAAACGCTTTTTCAAGATATTCCATAGCATCTTCATGTTCACCCTTATCAAGATAATATCCTGCTATTGACAACAAAATATCGAATTCTTCTTCCCATAATTCTTGGAGGCGGCGGATATAATCCTCTAACGACCTTTTCCTTCCAAATAAGTCAAGTATCATTTTATCCCCTAATATTTTTAACTCCCTTATCTGTTATAGTGTATTGAACAAACTTTTCACCTGCTGAAGATTCTGCCTGGATTTTCTCCCCATCAAAACATAATTTTAAATCAGCTAACTCCATCAAGGAATTTTCAATTGAAGGTTCAACAGTACCTGTCGTATGCACCACAACCCCTATACCCCTAGCCTCACTTATACGAGCCTTATATGCTTTTAAAAGCCTTAATACGAGGTTTGGGGGGTTGAATGCGAATATCACAGTGAGAGAATCTAGGATCGCCCTAAATTTGGACGATTTTCTGAATAATGAACGTGTACTCACACCCACCTTTACCATAAGATCAGTGAGGTTTTGGACTGATGAAAACTTTAATGTCCCTGAATCCTCAACCTTAACACCAGCCAAGCGAGTTAAAAGATCTATAATGTAAACATCACCATTTTGAATATATGGTCGCAGAAACCAATTGAATTCCATCATCCTCTGCTCAAGTTGCCTCGAACCATAATCAGCCACTATATACAAACATGGCTCGCCACCCACAAGGCTTGAATAAAGAAACTGATAACAGAATATGGATTTACCCACCTTAGGGGGGCCATAAACTAATATAAGATCCCCCGGCGCCGCATCCTCGAAGAGATAATCAAAAAATTCCATATTATGGTCTTCCATGAACATCACACTAATCAACTATTATACCCTTAGAGGTTATATTATAGGGTGCCCTTACCTTACCACTTCCAATCATAGCCTCTATGGTAAGGTTCTCCCCGTCAAGGTGGATTATATTATCTACTATGGCCTTTAACATGTTCTCAACCTTGGAATCGGCCGAACCTTCAGTGTAGGTTACAATAGCTGTTCCCCCACTCTCTTTTATACGCATTATGTAAATGGTGAGCACCCTCACAATCAAAACTTCATCATTAAATGCCATGAGGGTTGTTAAAGAATCAAGAACTGACCTGAAACGGGGCAACTTTGATGTTATCTGGCGCAGGGCCATTCCCAATTTTACCATGATATCGGTAGGATTATGCACAGATGCTAGAAGATAATTGGGTTTACTCTCAACCTCCCCGCCAGAAATTGTTGATATCGCATCTATGAGATAAAAATTTTCATTCTCGATATATTCGTTGAGGTTCCAACCGAAATTGGCTATATTTCTTTCCATGTCTTTCAAGCCATAATCTGTACTGATATAAAGGCATGGCTCATTATTACGAAGACCCTCATATGCAAACTGATAAGAAAAGACGGATTTTCCAACTTTTGGAGGGCCATAGATGAGGGTAACGGTGTTCTCGGCGAACGACCCGCCCCCATTTCCTATAAGTTCATCTAAGCCTGGAATCCCTGATGAAATCCTTACAATCAATTCAATCACCATATATTAGCCCTAGGAGGGCTTCAAGGGCGTCAGTAACTCCCCTTCCCTCTGTTACTATTGCTGGTATGATAGGGATGTCCTTGCCAACTTTCATCTTTTCACGTATTTCCTCAGGTGAAAGCGCCCCTGGCAAATCTTGCTTATTCGCGACTAAAACCTTTGGTATGGCCTCTGCCTTTGTCTTCCTTATCATCTCCTTGGCCCTTGCAAAGGTTTGTGGGGCTGTTGAGTCAACGATTATGAAAGCACCAACCGATTCCTTGCCCAGAACATCTAATAGGAGATCAAACCGTTCTTGACCCGGTGTGCCGAATACATCAGCTACAAAACCTTTATATTCAAGATGTCCTATATCCAATGCTATCGTGGTTGGGAAAGCCGATAAAGCCTTCCTGTCAACTGAAACAGACTTCTTTGATATTTTCTTCACGAAAGTCGATTTACCCGCATTATATGGGCCCGTGACCAGTATCTTAGGTATGTATACTTTAACTCCCCCAGGTTGCACCACAAAGAATAATACCATAGTATCTGATGGTTCAGACCATGAAGAATGAGCTACCATGAAACCCTGGCCTATTATAACCCTTTCCTCTATTGTTTTAATCTCAACCACACAATCCATGGACTTTTTAAGATTCTGGATCAAATTGGAATTATAATCCCATTTTGTGAAAAGATAAACTAGGCTAGTATTATATTTTTTACCGTGCAGGTTCCATTTTTTAATAATGTCTATTGTCTCATCTTCTCCAAGATAATCTATCAAGGTTGAAAGATTATTTATGACACCTATACCATCCGGTACGTCCTCTATAGCTTCCATGATCGCCTCTTCTACTTGTGAATAGTCTTTGATAGAATATTTCGCATCTGATGGTAAACCCATGAATGGTGAAGTTCCATCAACAAAGAAAGCCTGACCATCCTGTAAGAATTTTTCAAGATCCCAACCATAGGATCTGAACTCATATACTATGGTTTCAGGTTCGGCTACGTTCGTGAATATGAAGCCCTTATCCCCATCTTTTAATCGTCCATTCAGCATCTGGTAACCGAATGCTTCATAATCCACGCCAGGAACGGCAGAGAACATTACAGAGGCGTTATCGATTATACCTCCACCGAGTATATCGTCAAGTTTGGGGATGTAAGTCCTTTTCATCTTCACATCTCCTTGAGAATTTCTTCAACCTGACCCGCTCTAGTCTCCATTTCAACAAGTAAAAGCCCCAATTGGGCTTCTGGTTCTGCGAGCACCGTTAATATGGCCTTTTCACCCGCAGGTTTTAAGATTATTATACCCTTCTCAGTTCTTACAGTGATCTCATCCACTGCACCAGTGTTCATCTGGCCAGAAGCCGCCTCAGCAGCCCCCATGATAGTGGAACATAAAGCTGAGAATATTCTCGCATCCACATCAGGGGGTGTGCGAGCATTGATAAGAAGACCTTCCTTGGATACGATCCCACA
>LGEU01000001.1 GCA_001507955.1 Methanobacteriaceae archaeon 41_258
TTAAAAGGGCCTTACCTATCCAATATGCTCTTGGAGTATTCTGCGAACCCCCATCAAATGTCACAGGCCTGTCGGCGGCCACGGCAAAAAGGTGTCCGAAGTCCCACCAGGACATTACTACCGTATCCTTACTGGTATTATTCTTTATCCATGTTAAGGAATTCCACATTCCATCGTCTGTCCCTGGGACAACAGATGAAGTTAGCGCATGAGCCCCGCTTACAGGTGCAGAGACTATAGCCAATGTGACAAGTATCATCATGGAAGTGGCCCTGAATTTCTCATTCCTTATTGACAATATTATGACAATTGCTATTATCCCCACCAATATTTTGGTTATCACAGAAACTTGGAATGGGTAAATTAGGAGTATTCCTGCTATGAACGCTACGATGGCAATAGATGTTGTGCTTTTAAGATTATCGCGGAGGTATTCTACAAAGTATCCTGTGAATATCCCGGCTGATATACCTAGTGGCATGGCGAATAATGAAACGAACCTGAAACCCTTTGTAACCGCATAGCCGGTTAATAGGAGCCATACACATATTAGTGATAGGTAGGATAGATATTCTCCTTTCTTTTTCTCAATATTGGGGATTCGCTGATATTTGATGAATTTGCTCTTTTTACCGGCGCGTTTACCCCCATTTTTCACTTCCACTCTGGGCGCTTCTAATGATCTTATCCTCCATATAAGCACCCCAACACCGAGCAATCCGCAGAAAAATGGTAATAATCCGCCAACTCCCCCAAGTACTGATGTTTGGTTGGGTAAGAATGGATTACCCGTCATGAAAGCCGGTACTTGTAATTCAGAAACTGAAACATAAACATTAGGATAGGCCGTGCTCTGAGCGGTGGCTTGCAACTGCACAGCCGAAAACAGTCCAGAAATTGAATCTATGAGTGCTGGGAATCCTTTCAAGATCCCGAAGAGGGAAACTCCTATGATTATGAGGAGTAGGAACATTGAAAGTTCCCTTTGATTAACTAGCCATTCAAGCCTGCTCTTATAAGATTCTCTCTCCACGCCCATAAGATGTTTTAAAAGGAAATAGACTATTATGAAAACTCCTACAAGTACAACATAGAATATGTAGCCAACCCATGCCATTGAAAAGAGCAAGATCGATATGATAGCTGCTGATAGGAATGCCAATCTCCTCTTAAATGTATCAGCGCTTATACTCTCCACGAAGAACCATATAAATAATAACGGTAAGATCATGTTGAACATGTCAGTGTCAAAGAAGCCGGCATAAGTATGTGATACATATACTGGTGTAAGTCCTATTATGATCGCCGCGACTATCCCACCATAATCATTACTCATCTTCCTCGTTAAAAGATAAGCTGGTATTACACATAACGAACCTATGATTGCCCCTATCCAATAAGCGACGACAGTAAGGGGATAATCACCAAACATGTTAGCAAGATGATAGGCAAAACTTGTAACATATGCTATAAGTGGTGGATAATCTACTGACCTCCCTGGGGGATAATATGAATGGAGATCCCAGTCTTCCCCGTTAACTTTTGTATCGCCTAGGATGCCTTTATGTAGGTAGTTCATTGTCAACCTATAATTGTAGTAGGAGTCCATTTCACTGAAATAAGGAAGACCACTCTGATCTTTATAGAATTGTTTAGAATCCTTTGGGACCCCACCTATATTATAGGCCTCTGCCCTGATAGCGAATGCTAATATGAATAAAACTGCGATGATTACCAGGGGTTTGATTTTCTCTAGTTTCATGGTGGATCTTCACAATATTTTCTCGCTGGATATGATTATCTTCTCATGTATAAATATTTTATCCTTTTTCTTTAACTTCTTCTACCGAGGCTGTGAAACGACATTTCGGAAACCCTTTACAGCCTATAAATTCACCATATCTTCCTGAACGTTTCACAAGATCGTTTCCACACCTTGGACATTTCCCCACAACTTCTATCTTATCTTTTTTCTCTTTGCCGCAGTTTGGGTCTAGGCATGCTCTCTGCCTGGGCTTTCCATAGGATATTAGTGGGAGGCCACATTTTTCACACTTGCTTTTCAGTATGCGAGCACCCTTAGGTAGGGGGTATACTATTTTACATTCTGGGAACCTTGAACAGCCAACAAAACTGCTTTTGGTCTTATCTGAATACTTTAGTAGTAGGTTTCCTTTACATTCTGGACATTCTCCTATTATACGCCCCTTTTGGTAAGCCTTATAGAGGTGTTTTCCTATTTCTTCTTTATTTTTTTCTATCTCTTCTATTATTGATATGATCTCTTCTTTGGCTTTTTTGATGATTTTGTCCTTTGATGTTTTCCCTTTCATTATCTTTTTGAGTTCTTCTTCAAATTGTCTTGTGAGTTCTTCACTGGTTATCTTTTCACAGTATCTTTTGAGGGTGTTTATTATATTTTCTCCAAGTGGCGTTACTTGGATCTTTTTTCCTTCGATGTACTTACGATCATAGAGTATTGAGATTATATCTGCTCTTGTTGATTTGGTTCCAAGGCCCCTTTTCTCCATTTCTTTTATAAGGGAAGCCTCATTGTACCTTGATGGTGGTTTTGTCTCTCTTTCTTCTGCTTTCACTTCTTTGACTGGGATTTTTTCTCCTTCTTCGAATTCTGGGAATTTTTCATCTTCTATTTTCTGGTAGGGGTATTGTTCCATCCACCCCATCTTCACAACCCTTTTTCGTGAAAATTTGAAAATTTCCCCACCTATATCTAATTTTGTATTCATTGACTCTATGAGGGCTTTTTCACCGAATACGCTTATGAACCTGTATACTATTAGTTCATAGACTTTTTTTTCATATTTTCCCAATTTTTCAGGTAATAGTCCTGTTGGGTGGATTGCTGGGTGTGCTTCATCCTCTTTTTTGCCTTCATGTGGTTTTAGTGGCTTTTTCAGATTAGTTATTTTTTCTTTAAATCTTGGATCTTTTGAGAGGCCCTTGAAGATTTTCTCATAATCTATGGTTTTTGGAAGTTTTTGGGATGATGTTCTTGGATATGAAATATAACCTTCAATGTAGAGGTTCTGGGCGATGCTCTGGGTTTTCTTCGGGCTTAAACCAAATACCTTGTATGCTTCTGCTTGAAGACCCCCGAGATTGAAGGGTGCTGGGGGCATCCTAGTTATCCGGTTTATTTTAACCTCTTCTATGATGGCGTCCTTTCCTTTGCATGTTCCCAGCACGCTTTTAACTTTATTTTTCTGGAATATCTTACCCCTTTGGTTTAATGCTATTATGTCATTTTCTAGGATGGCCTTTATGATCCAATAGGGTTCTGGTTTGAATTTTCGGATGGCTTTTTCCCTATCTACTAATATTGAGAGGGCTGGGGTTTGAACTCTCCCTGCTGAAAGTTTTATGAACCTATTAGTTGATTCTTTGACCGATTTCATTAATGAACGGGAGATATTGACTCCGAAGATGAAATCTAACACGTGCCTAGCTATTCCACTGTCTACTTGTCCATAATCAAGTTCTATAGGGTTCTTGTAGGCTTTTATGATATCATCCCTCGTTAGTGTGGAGAATTTCATCCTCAAGGTCTTCTGGAGAGCTTCTTCCCCACAGATGTGTTTGAGGACGTTGTAGCCTATAAGGGTCCCCTCTATGTCATAATCACAAGCATGTAAGTATTTATCGGCATTTTTAGCCAAACCATCAATAGCATCTATATAATCTTGGATGTAACGTTTCTTTTTATCAACTTCGGGCACTGGAGCCCATTCAAGGTCGAAAAATAGTTCTTCATTGGGGTTTTTCGGTTTTAGGGTGTAAAGGTGGCCTGCTGCTGGTATGATTATGGTTTTTTTATCTTCTTCCTGATGTACCCAATAGTATATTTTTTTATATTTTTTCTTTTTTGCATTTGGGAATAATGCTCTAGCTATTTTTTCTGATGAGCGTGGTTTTTCGCATATGATGACTTCGTCCATGATGATCACATTCTATAAGTAGAATCCATAAAATTCACTGCAGTAATTGCATATTGGATATTTTCCATAATGATAGTGGCTGTTGTCATCTGCTTCTATGTTGAATTTTCTCTGACAGATGAAGCAAGTTTCTATTTTCTCTTTTTTGTTTTTGGATTTCATTTCTCTATATTATCCTGTATCTTTGTAGGAGTAATAGTTCGTCTTTTGTGAGCTTTTTACCATCTTTGAATAATTTGTATATTTCTTCTGCTCTTTTCTTTTCTACTATCCTCCTTTTACGGCTTTTAGCCGCGTTAACACTATCCATCCTCGATTTAATCCTCTTTATTTCAATGTTAGCTTGCTTTATCCTTTTTAGGATCTTTTTTGATTTTTCATGTTTTTTTGATGCTAGTTTCCTGAATTTCATGAACTCTTTGTGGGCTTCATCTGCCTTGGCTCTTATCTTGTCTGTTTTCTGGAATTGTTCTAGCATTTTTTCATGGTATTCTTGGGCTTCTTTAGAGAGTTTAACAACATTCTCATGGTATTTTTCTGACAATTTTTTAAGTTTGATGGCTTTTTTTTGTGTTTTTTCATCTTCTTGTATCTTTGCCAGCTCTCTTCTGAGATCATTTACCCTGTTAACTAGTTCGTTTTCTTTTTTCATGTCTAGGACTTGTGTCTCGATTATCTTATCGATCTCCTTGATCTTATTCTCTAACTTTAGACGTTTTCTCCCTGTGGATGACCATTTTAACTTATGGATCTTCTTGTTGGTTTCATCTCTGAGTCTTTTGTTCTCTTCAACTATTTTATTTATTTCATTTCTCTTGTCCCTGAATTCGATAGCTAACTCCAGGTTTTCTTTAACCTTCTTGTTGAGCTCGTCTCGGAGCTCTTTTTTTTCTTTAGCTTCCTTGTTGAGTTCATCCCGTTCCTTTAAGATGATTGAAAGTTTATCCTCATATTCCTTTTTTTTATCGAGGACTTCTTCAAGGTTTACCTCATCCGTTTCTTCAAGTTCTTCTATGAGGGGCAGTATTTCTTTGAGGTCCTTTTTCTCTATTATGGCATCGGCTTTTTCTTTGACTATTGGCTTGGCATTGAATGCTATGCCCAACTTGGCGGATTCTATCATGGATATGTCATTGGCACCATCACCTACGGCAACGCATTCATCAAAACTGAAACCTTCATCTTCTAATAGTCTCTGTAGGATTTCATATTTCGTTTTTTTCACAAGGGGCCCGCTAACTTCCCCAGTTAGGATACCGCGTTTGTGGTGTAGTTTGTTACAGATTATATAATCTAGGTTCAATTTTTTACCTATTATATCTGCTATAATATCAAAACTGCCTGTTATTGTGGCTATCTTGTAGCCTTTCTCCTTGAGTTGTTGGATGGTTTCCTTGGCACCTTTCATTAATGGGAGTTTGTGGGCCAATTTTTTTATATCATCAACCCTGGCTCCTTTGAGTAGTTTCACTCTTTCTTCTATTGACTCTTTGAAGTCCATTTCCCCTTCCATGGCTCTTTTTGTGAGTTCCATTATCTTTTCTTCAACTCCCATTAATTTTCCGATTTCATCTATTGCTTCCGCGTCTATTATAACGTTATCAAGGTCGAAGACTACAAGTTTGATCAATAATATCACCATTAAATAAGATCCAACTCAGCGAGACGAGCTTTTGTCCTTTCAACACCAAGTTTAGCGTCCTCTGCACTTTTAGCCCCTGTGCAGACAACTTTACCCGATCCAAAAAGTAAGAGAACAACCTTAGGATCATCTAGACGATATACGAGTCCTGGGAACTGTTCAGGTTCATATTCAGTGTTTTCAAGTCCAAGGGCCACGGCTTCTAGGTTGAGCGGTTTCCCCAGGTTGGCGGAGGCCACTATATTCTGTATTTTGATCTCGAAGTCCTCTGGAATTTCAGGGTCCATTGTCCTCATCTTATCCACTGTTATTTTTATGGCCCTTTTGGAATCTTCTATTGACTTTGCACCAGTACATACAAGCTTGCCTGAGCCGAATATTAAGGCGGCTGTCTTCGGATTCTTCAACTTATATACGAGTCCTGGGAACTGTTCTCGGTTAAAATCAACATTCTTCAATGCTTTAGACACTTTTGTAAGGTCTATGGATTTTCCAAGGGTTGCAGAGGCCACTATATTCTCTATTTTAATATCTACATCATTCAATTATTATACCTCCCAGTGAAGTTGAGACTATACATTGGACTCTTATAAACGCTAAATTATATAATATTATAAGTACTTAAAAATTGATTACTATCAAATCCAGATTTTTTATTACATATTCTTCGATTTAAAAACTTTCCAAACAAATCCATAAAATATAACAATATCTAAAGGAAATTACATGGAAAAGACAAAGATAATTCTATCCATTTAAAAGGATTGGTGAACATCCTTGATCGAAGTGGAAGTAAAAGCCAAAACAGACCATAGGATAAAAAAGAAACTTGAATCCATCGGAGCCCAGAAAATCAGAACAGAAAAACAAGAAGACATATACTTCAACGCACCCCACAAGGACTTCAAAATCACAGACGAAGCCCTAAGGATAAGAGAAACGCCAACAAGAACCCTCTTAACATACAAAGGGCCTAAAATAGATGAAAAGAGCAAAACCCGGCAAGAAATAGAAACAGAAATCCCAAACCCCCAAAAGATGACAAGAATACTAGAACATCTCGGATTCAAGAAAGCACACAAAGTAGTGAAAAAAAGAGAAATATACCAGTTAGACGACCTCACAATCACAATAGATAACATCGAGGGCTTGGGAACCTACATGGAAATAGAAAAGGATATAAAAGAAAATGAAGACTATGATGAAACACTCAACAAAATCTACAAAATCTACAAAAAACTTGGAATCCAAAAAGGATTCCAAAGAAAATCATACCTCGAATTACTACTAGATGATAATCTCCCACCAAAAAGGAATTAGGTGGTAATCATTTGAAATATTTTGTAAGCCCCTTCAACAAGAAAGTAAGATTAAAATTCCCAGAGAAAATCACAATCTATGACACCACCTTAAGAGACGGAGAACAGACACCAGGAGTTTGCCTAGGAACAAAAGAAAAACTTGCAATAGCAAGAAAACTCGACGAATTAGGAATACACCAGATAGAAGCAGGCTTCCCAGTCGTGTCGGAAGAAGAAAGAAGATCAGTTAAAAAAATCGCAAATGAGGGGCTAAACGCTGAGATACTAGCATTATCACGCACAAAAAAAGAAGATATAGAAAAAGCCCTAGACTGCGACGTAGATGGGATAATCACCTTCATAGCCACATCAGACCTACACCTCAAACACAAACTAAAACTAACAAAAGAACAAGCATTAAGCATCTGCATGAAATCAATAGAATATGCCAAAGACCATGGAGTATTCGTAGCATTCTCAGCCGAGGACGCCACAAGAACAGACCTTGAATTCCTGAAAAAAATATATAAAAAAGCCGAAGATTACGGAGCCGACCGCGTCCACATAGCAGACACGGTAGGCGCCATTACACCCCATGGAATGCAATTCCTCGTAAAAGAACTCAAAAAATTCCTCAACACAGGAATAGCACTACACTGCCACAATGACTTCGGACTCGCAGTCGCAAACTCAATCACGGGCCTGCTAGCTGGAGCGGATGCAATATCCACCACAGTCAACGGGATAGGTGAAAGAGCAGGGAACACGTCCCTAGAAGAACTAATAATGGCCCTATTAATTTTATATGAGATAGATCTAGGATTCAACATAAAAGTACTCTGTGAACTCTCAAAACTAGTGGAAAAATACACGCATATGAACGTCCCAGAAAACAAACCAATAGTAGGAAAAAACGTCTTCAGACATGAATCAGGAATACACGTAGATGCGGTCCTAGAAGAACCACTGACCTACGAGCCATTCCTACCCGAACTTATAGGACACAAAAGAAAGATAGTGTTGGGCAAACACTCAGGATGCAGAGCAGTTAAAGCAAAACTTGAAGAATATGGGATAGAGGTGACAAGAGACGAACTCTGCAAGATAGTTGAAGAAGTGAAAAAAGCCCGAGAAAAAGGAAGATTCATAAATGATAAATTATTTAAAGAAATCATAAGTTCAGTTAAAGGACCGGTAGACATGTAGTGATCCAAGATGAACATTACCGAAAAGATACTAGCCAAGGCCGCGGGAAAAAAAGAAGTACAACCAGGCGAAATCATCGAAGTCGACATCGATCTTGCAATGACACACGATGGCACAAGCCTACCCACAATCAAAACCTTCAAAAAAATAGCTGAAAAAACAGGACAAAAAAGAGTCTGGAACCCAAAAAAGATAGTAATAGTCTATGACCACAACATACCCCCAAACAGTATTGGAGCAGCCGAATTCCAAAAAGTAACACGAGAATTCGCAAAAGAACAAGGAATAACAAACATCTTCAAACACGGGGAGGGCATATGCCACCAAGTACTCCCAGAAAAAGGATTCATAAAACCAGGAAACATCATAATAGGGGCGGACTCGCACACATGCACCTACGGGGCCTTCGGAGCATTTGCCACTGGAATGGGCGCCACAGACATGGCCATGATATTCTCCACGGGCAAAACATGGCTAAGAGTCCCGGAATCAATGAAAATAGAAGTTGAAGGTGGATTCCAAGAACATGTAACAGCTAAAGACCTCATATTACACATCATAGGAGAACTCGGAGTCGAAGGGGCAACTTACAAATCCGTTGAATTCACAGGAGAAACCATTAAAAGACTTGAAGTCCCAGAGAGAATGACCATCTGCAACATGACAGTGGAAATGGGAGCCAAAAACGGGATAATAGAACCCAACAAAGCCACTATAGAATATCTTAAGGAAAGACTCCCCCAGGAGAAATTCAAAATCTATACTTCAGATCCTGATTATGATTATCATGAGGAATTCTATTTTAACATAGATGATCTTGAACCACAAATAGCATGTCCAAACTCAGTTGACAACGTAAAAGACGTCAGAAATGTCCTAGGAACACATATAGACGAAGCATTCATAGGTTCATGCACAAATGGGAGGTTTGAGGACCTTAGAATGGCGGCGGAGATCTTAAAAGATGAAAAGATACACGATGATGTGAGGATGATAATAGTCCCAGCATCCTCAGAAACCTACCTTAAAGCCCTAAAAAAAGGCCTTATAAAGGTCTTCATAGATGCCGGGGCAATAGTATGCAACCCGGGCTGCGGCCCATGCCTTGGAGCCCACATGGGCGTCTTAAGCTCTGGAGAAGTTTGCATATCCACAAGTAACCGAAACTTCCAAGGACGCATGGGAGACCCCAAATCAAAAGTCTACCTTGCGAATCCCATAATAGTGGCCCAGTCAGCCATCAAAGGCGAAATATCCATACCAGAATAAAAAGGGGATGTGGAATGGATATAGATGTTGTGGAGGAAATCAAAAGACTTGAAAGGGTAATAGGTCCGCTTTCAAACACCCAAAAGATACTATTAGCAACTGATGGTTCGGTTACAAGAATACTCGACGTCATACTCGGAAAAGTGAATATAAAAACCTTAGTACAAGAGTTTAGAGAAGCCAGCGAAGAGATCGCTGAAAAACTTGACATAGCCGCCGGGGAAAAAATAAACTACAGAATAGTATTAATTGGTAACGAAGAGCCCCTCATACATGCAATATCATACATCCCCCTTGCAAGATTAAATAACGATTTTAAAGAAGATTTGATAAGAGCAGACATACCAATCGGGAAAATACTGCGCAAACATAACATCGAATCAAGAAGAGAAGTGGAAAAAATAGACGTCGAAGAACCTACAGGAGAACTCAAAGAGATATTCCACACAGATTCATTAATGCTAACACGCACATATAACATCATACACAAGGACAAGATCCTAATAAGGATAAAAGAAACATTCCCCATCACATACTTCAAAAAATAGGGTTCAAGAACCCTTGGGGTTATAAGTATGGGTGTTAAACTCAAGGATATAATATACGCTTCTAAGATAAAAATTGGGGATTTGAAGGGGCGCATTATAGCAATCGACGCCCCGAACACCATATACCAGTTCCTCTCTAGTATAAGGCAGAAGGATGGGACACCTTTAATGGACAGAAAAGGTAGGATAACATCACATCTCAGTGGCATACTCTATAGAACCTCAGCCATCATAGAAAAGGGCATAAAGGTGGTTTATGTATTCGATGGTAAAAGCCCACATTTAAAAATGGAAACAATCACAAAAAGGAGATCTGTAAGAGTTGAAGCTGAAAAAAGATGGAAGAAAGCCCTCAGAGAAGGAAAAATCGAAGAAGCTAGGAAATATGCTGTAAGATCCGCCAGAATATCCCCTGATATAATATCCACTTCGAAAAAACTTCTAGACTTGATGGGCGTTCCATTTGTTGAGGCGCCGGCAGAAGGCGAAGCTCAGGCATCTTACATCGTCCAGAATGGTGATGCGTGGGCGGTTGCGTCACAAGATTATGACTGCTTACTATTCGGAGCTCCAAGAGTCGTTAGAAACCTTGCCATAACCGGGAGAGCACAGGAACTAGAACTTCTAGAATTAGAGAGGATCTTGAAAAGATTGGAAATTACAAGGGAACAGTTAGTCGACATGGCATTACTCATAGGCACAGACTTCAACAAGGGAATAAAAGGAATAGGACCGAAAAGCGCCCTCAAATTCATAAAAGAAAAAGGCAACATATATAATGTACTAGAAGAGCTAGGTGAAGAGTTAGATGGTGACCCTGAGATTTTAAGGGAGATTTTCCTCAATCCAGATGTTACAGATGATTACAAGCTTTCATGGAGGAGTCCGAACAGGGAAGGTATAATAGATTTCCTCTGCCATGAACATGGATTTTCAGAAGAAAGGGTGCAAAATGCCATAAAAAAGATGCAAGTTGAAAAATCTATCCAGAAAAGTTTGACAGACTGGTTCTAACAGATTCTTCCCCAAGCCTATAATAAAAGCCCCTACTAATAGAATACTTGATAAGCCTCCTATAGGATGGGTGCGCTTTGAGAGTTTCAGAATCACCTATAATCACAAGTTTTCTCCTCGCCCTTGTAAGTGAGACGTTAAGACGTCTTAAATCACTGAGAAAGCCTATTCTACCATTTTTATTGCTCCTTACCATGGATATTATTATGATCTCTTTTTCACGCCCCTGGTAACCATCAACAGTGTTAACCTCAACCTTAGCATGGGATGATATAAGATCCACTTGATCGTCATAAGGCGTTATAATACCAATATCAGAAGGTTTAACACCCCTCTTAATAAAAAAATTGGATACTATAATGGCAAGATCAGCCTCTAATTGATTCTGGAGTGAAGGCGACCCTTTAACTCTCCTCTCGAATTTGCCTTCAATACTAGCAGTGTCCATGAAGAGCAGAGGCTTAGCAGGGTTTAAAAGTTCTCTTCCAAGCCCCCACTCACAACTCGTATCATCTACAAGACTATCTATAGTGAAATTCTCCAAGCCAGGTGCTGCTTTTATTCTACCATCATAAAATTCCATGTTGGGAAATTCCATCAACTGAGGGTTCATACGATACTGAACATCCAACATGTATGCCTTATATGGATACAATCTTATCAACTCTTCAAATAACGTCTTCTCTAATTCAACAGCATCCTGGTTCAAAATAGTTGGGGGTAACTGTTTATGGTCCCCCGCCAAGATGAACCTCCCACCACGTGAAAGAGGGATTAGAATACTCGGTATCGTGGCCTGGGAAGCCTCATCCACCACTATAAGATCGAAGCTGATACCATCAAGGTATTCTAGGGCTGCTGTTGAATTAGTTGAAAGTATAACGGGAGTCTCCTCTAGGATGTCAGCCACTATACTATTTTCTATATCATCTATCATCTCGTATAATTCATCTATTTTCTTGTTGGTTTTTATCCATTTTGCCATAGATATCATGACATTTGGTGATATGCCCCTGCTACCTCTTCTTTTCATGGCATTTGCCATTATCTGACGGTCACTTAAACCTCTTCTGAGGGATGGTGTGGGCTTATGGTACTTCTCCCTTTCTCTTATCAGGTCCTGGATCTTTTTTTCCAGTTCAGATATCTTCTCATAATCCTTGTGATCCTCCACTTTATAGGCTAGGCTTTTTTCTATATTTTCTTTCGAAACTCTCTGTGGATGTCCAAGTCTTACACATTCCACTTTCCCATCCAATCCTTCTAGGATATTATCCACGGCCATATTACTCTCAGCTGTTACAAGTAACTTACCACCCTTTTTAACCTCTTGGAGTATGAGTTCAATGAGTGTTCTTGTTTTACCCGTGCCGAAGGGGCCGTGGATCAGGAAAAAATCATTAGAGGCTAATGCCCTTGATATCGCCTCCTTTTGGGAATTGTTAAGACTTTCGTCTTCCAATTCGAATTCCACTCTTCTTACTTTAGCTGTGGGTTTCCTCTTCCCCAGGAGAAACTCTAATATATTATAGGTATTTTTGTTAAGTTTTTTCAGATTATCTTCCATCCGTTGGAATGTGATGTCATTGGCATATAAGTCAATTCTAACATTTTTTAAAGCCCACTTTGGCACTTTTTCCATGGCCACGATTATAAATCTGCTGCCTTTCTGGGCCACAGTAGCTGTAAGATCGCTTCTAAGAGGGTTCCCCCTACTTATAAGTACAAGATCCCCCACACCTATTTCGGTTTCGATGGGTTTTTTCCTACCATACTTGACAAGGGTGAACCCAAGTTCCCTGCCGAGGATTTTCCCATTCAGGTTGTTAATAGCCCTACCTATCTTTTCACGCTTTGAGGCTGATAAACGCCTTATCTCCGAGATCATGGCTTCGATCTCGGCTTTCCTCTCCATTTCAACAAGTTCTAATAATCTTTTCACATATTCTTTGATTTTGATTTGCAGACCCCCCCACACGATTAGAATGGTGGATAATCGCCAAAAAACTCTATAGCATATCTCCTTGCAATTTCAACTTGTTCAGGGTACTTCCTTGCAAGCTTTTCCTCCAGTTCTGGACGATCCTTTATTGAGGCTATAATCTTTAAAATATTGGTATAGGTTTTGAGGACTTTGGTGTCTATTCTGTCTTGGATGCATGGCATTTCAAGGGTGATGCAAACATCAGTCCGTTTAAAAAAGCTAGTCCTTATATGGGGGGATACAGAGCCTATTAGGACACCATTTTCCAATTCAATGAGGGGTGGTACCCCCATTTTCTTTTTACGATCGGGGTCTGTGAGTCCTTCATAATATTTGTAACAGTGCGCTTCAACGTAAATGGATGGCCTATAATATTCTATTAATGAAATTATCTCCCTTCCCTGTTTTGTATAATATGATCTTTTCAAAGTGCTGAGGTAGGAGGTTGGATCGCAATTATATATTATAAGTTTACCATCTATCACATCCTCAAAACCCAATGACTTGAGGGCTTTTATTGTTGTAAGACCTTCCCTTCCATGCAAGCCCCCTACAAATAATCTTATTGGCCCCTCCCCCTTTTCTATCAGTCTAAAGAAACTCATGTTCCTTCCTGCCAATTACTCAAATATTCCACTTGTCGAGGCGTTAATTCATCAATTTCTATCTTCATGGATTCTAGTTTCAACCTTGCAACCTTCAAATCGATCTCATCAGGGGATTTATAAACTCCAGGTTCATAATCCACGCTTAGAAGATGTTGTGCGGAAAGTGCTTGGAGTGAAAAACTCATGTCCATTATCTCTGCGGGATGGCCTTGTCCCCTGCTAGAAGCTAAATTAACTAATCTGCCCTCGGCGAGGAGATATAATCTTCTACCATCCTCTAATACAAATTCTTCAATATCCTCTCTTATAATTCTATTTTTGACTGAGAGGCTTAAAAGATCGTCACGGTTTATCTCCACGTTGAAGTGGCCGGCATTAGCCATTATACAACCATCCTTCATCTTCTTAAAATCTTCTAGGGAGACAACATCAATATTCCCAGTGGCTGTTATAAGTATATCAGCATGTCTAACAGCCTCATTAACCTTCATAACCCTGAAACCGTCCATCCTAGCCTCAAGGGCCCTTATAGGATCCACCTCAGTTATGATAACATTAGCTCCGAGGCCATCTGCTCTCATAGCGATGCCGCGACCACACCATCCATAACCACAAATAACAACAGTCTTGCCAGCTATCAACATGTTAGTTGTGCCCATTATAGAATCAAGTGTTGACTGGCCAGTACCATACCTATTATCGAAAAGATACTTTGTATAAGCATCGTTAACAGCCATGACAGGGAATCGTAACGCACCATCTTCTGCCATGGCCCTGAGACGATGTATACCCGTGGTGGTCTCTTCACAAGCCCCCCTTATCTTATCTAATATTTCCGGTCTTTCTCTGTGGGCGAGGAATATCATGTCCGCCCCATCATCTATTAAGATGTCTGGCTCATGGTCGAGAACGCGATGAATATTCTCATAATATTCTTGGGTTGTTTCGCCACGCCATCCATAAATGTTAAGTCCGAGGGATGCACCCGCTGCTGCGGCATCATCTTGGGTGGAAAGTGGGTTGCAGCCTGTCATGGCGACTTCAGCCCCACCAGCCATTAATGTCAGTCCAAGGTTGATGGTCTTCGGCTCCAAGTGTAAACATGAAGCTATTGTAATCCCTTTGAATGGTTTTTTTTCCTCGAATTCTCTTTTTATATGTTCAAGGACTGGCATGTGCCTTTGAACCCATTCTATTTTCTCCTCCCCATTTGGGGCTAATGAAATATCCTTTACATTGTATGGCATAATGATCCCTTCTCTTACAAAAAAAATGTAAAGGGGGGTGTAAGTTTATTTTTAGAGGTATTGTACTTGCTCTTCCACCATGGTTGATTTTGGTTTTATTTTTTTCATGGCTTCTTTGAAGTTTTTCATTGGAACTTCTTTTGCGTTCATGTCTTCTCTGAGTGTTAGCATGGCTGCTTCTCTGCAGATTGCTTCGATGTCAGCGCCAACATAACCTTCTGTCATCTCAGCTAACTTCTCTAGGTCGACATCATCTGCCAGTGGCATGTCTTTTGTGTGGACTTTGAATATTGCAAGTCTGGCTTCTTTGTCCGGATCTTCAACTTTCACGTGCCTGTCAAATCTACCTGGCCTTAGCAGGGCAGGGTCTAGGATGTCTGGTCTGTTTGTTGCCGCTATTACAACCACATCTTGTAGTTCTTCTAGGCCGTCTATTTCTGTTAATAGTTGGTTGACAACTCTCTGGGTTACTCCTGAGTCGGCTTCTGATCCTGTTCTCCTGGATGCTATTGAATCTATTTCATCAAAGAATACTATTGTTGGTGCTGTCTGCCTAGCCTTCCTGAATACTTCTCTCACGCCCTTTTCTGATTCGCCAACCCATTTTGAGAGCAGCTCAGGTCCTTTGATTGCTATGAAGTTGGCTTCGCTTTCGTTCGCAACCGCCTTTGCCAGGAGTGTTTTACCTGTCCCTGGGGATCCGTAGAGTAGTATGCCTTTTGGTGGTTTTATGCCGAATTCTTTGAATTTTTCTGGGTATTTTAGGGGCCATTCTACTGCTTCTCTGAGCTCCTGTTTTGCTTTTTCAAGTCCGCCAATGTCATCGTATGTCACATTTGGTACTTGTACTAGTACTTCTCTGAGTGCTGATGGTTGTATGTCCTTTAGGGCGTTTTTGAAGTCTTCTTTGGTTACTATCATCTTTTTGAGGACTTCTTTTGGTATTTCTTCGTCGACTTTTATTTCGGGCAGCACTCTTCTGAGCACTCTCATTGCAGCTTCTTTACAGAGTGATTCTAGGTCTGCGCCCACAAAGCCGTGTGTTATCTCTGCAAGCTCATCTAGGTCGACATCGTCTGCTAGTGGCATGCCCCTTGTATGTATTTCTAGTATTTCTTTTCTTTCGTCTTTGTCTGGTACGCCTAATTCTATTTCTCTGTCGAATCTTCCAGGTCTTCTGAGGGCTGGGTCTAGCGCGTCTGGTCTGTTTGTGGCTCCTATGACCATAACTTGGCCTCTTGTTTTAAGGCCATCTAGTAGTGTTAGGAGTTGTGCGACTATTCTTCTTTCGACTTCTCCTGTTACTTCTTCCCTTTTTGGTGCTATTGCGTCTATCTCATCTATGAATATGATTGATGGGGCGTTTTCTTCTGCTTCTTCGAATATTTCTCTGAGTCTTTCTTCTGATCCTCCGACGTATTTGCTCATGATCTCGGGGCCGTTTATTGCTATGAAATGTGCGTCGCTTTCGTTCGCAACCGCCTTTGCCAGGAGTGTTTTACCTGTTCCTGGCGGTCCGTACATTAGTATGCCTTTTGGTGGTGTTATCCCCAATCTTTCGAAGAGTTCTGGTCTTTTTAGTGGGATTTCTATCATTTCCCTTACTTTTTTGACTTCTTCTTTTAGGCCTCCGATGTCTTCGTAGGTTACGTCTACGAGGTTTGTGACTCCTTCGAGTTTGCTTACGTCTACTGGTTGTGGTTGTATTTCGACGTTTGTCATTTCTGTGACTTTAACGACCCCTGAGGGTTTTGTTGATACTACTGCTAGCTTTATTTCTCCTAGTGGTGATATGTCCATGAAGTCTCGGAGTATTTCATCGAATAGGCTGCCTGTGGATATTTGTTGTCTTATCCCTGATACTATTATGTCCCCTTTTACTAGTACTCTGTTGAGGAATGCTGATCTTATATCGCCTCTTATTATGATTTGTTGTTCTACTGGTGCTAGCACGACTTTTTCGGCTTCTTTTACGTCTGCTTTTCTTATTGTTACTTCTTCTCCTATGGATGCTCGTGCGTTTTTACGTAGGTATCCGTCTATTCTTATGATTCCCAAGCCTATGTCTGATTGTGATGATGCAGCTGTGGCTGCTGTGAGCTTTTTTCCTTCTATTTCGATGATGTCACCGTCTTTGATGCCTAGTTCTTCCATTGCTTGGGGGTCGAGGCGAGCTATCCCCCTACCAACATCTGATTGTGATAATGCTTCGGCTACTTTGAGTTTTATTTCTTTTTTCTCCATTTTAGTCCACCTTATTCTATTATTTTTTTGTTATTTTATTAATGGAGGTTATCCTAATATTTTAGTAAATTTTTGTAACTATAATACAAATGTAGTTTATATTATATAAAGTTTTCGGAAATTTTAAATATAAGAATATGAAGCAGATTATCTTATAACCGCGCCAAAACCTTCAAGCAAACCTTTAACCTTATCATAAACGCCCTGATCGATAACCTCAAACCTAAAAGTTACACTCACCATGCCCGAAGGTATTTGATCCCCCTTATAAATATCAACTACACTAGCTTTCACAATGCCATCCAAACCCTCGATAACACCTTTTATAACCTTAGGATCACAACCTTCAGGAAACATAGCTGAAATATCATAACAACGCCTAGGAAGATTCTTCACCTTCCAATCCCAGAGCTCCTCCCTACTCAAAACCTGAATATTCGACACCTTCAATCTTACACGCCTTTTACCAACCCTCAAAACAACAAAATCGGGATCAACAGACTCCAAAACTCCGACATGAACATTACCAGAATAAATATGTCTAAGACCGACTTCCTTACCAATAGAATCCTTCAAAACATCCAACTCCTTATTCAAAGCAAAAATAGCCTTATCAGACCTTCCAAGGGAAGCTTCAACATCATCAAGACCCTTAGCGGCAAAACTCATCCACCTAACAAAATCATCCCTCTCCCCATGCCTCAAAAGGTCCTCCAAACGTTCCACGGCTCCAACAAATGCCTTACGGACATCCTCACCATACCTATTATAAACTTGTATAGAATAGGCCAGATAAGGATTCTGTGAAACTATCCTGGCAATAGTATCAAGCATAAGATTATAAATAGGACTCGCAAACCGCCTAGACTCCCTCACATCAACACTCAAATCCCTAATAGTCAACGCAATACTAATATAAGCAAAATGCGTAAGCACCTGCACAACACTCATCATCCTATCATGCTTCACAGGCGAAGTAACCAAAACCCTAGCACCATGCCCTTTTAAAAAACTAACAGCCCTATCAACCCACTTAGACCTCCTCAAGGGAGTTAAAACCACGACCTGACCAGCAAGTGAACGTATCCTAGGACCAAACATGGGATGGGTAGGGAGAACATCAACACCTTCAGGGGCAAGTTCTTCCATCAAACGGGCAGGCTCCTCCTTCACAGAAGTCACATCAACAAGCAAAGAACCCCTCCGCATAATAGGAGCAACCTCCCTGATAACATCAAGAGTATTCTCAATAGGCACAGATATTATAACGATATCAGAATCCCTCGCGGCTCTAACATTATCAGGACAATACTCCACACCAAGCTCCTTACTAACATTCTCCCCAGTAACCCTATCCCTGCCAGTTATAATCACCCTAAAACCTTCACCCTTAAGAAAACCGGCTATCCATTTTCCAAGGCCCCGTGTACCTCCAATAACCGCGACATTCATACTATCCTGCCTGTTCAACTTTACCCCACTGAGATGCCTTAACAGCCAAAAAACCTCCTAAACCGCCAAGACAAACTGCTAAGAAACACGCTAAGAGAAAACCGACAACAAAACTGAACATGTCCACTCCAAGCATATTACTTATCCAATATGGCATCTCGGGCCCCATTATCATATTATATATGAATAATATGATTGCAAGTATCAAAGTTGCTATTGCACCCACACTGGAACTTCTATCATCCTCCCTAGTTAAATAAGTGGCGATAAAACCTACAAAAACAAATATAAAAACTCCATCAAAGAATAGAAACATAACAACCCCAAATAGTATACCGATAAAAGTTGCTGTTCCAGATTCATAATCTCCCATTCCAACATCTCCTCCCTAATTATATATCCTCCAACTATAACCTAGTATTAGTGTAAGTCTCTTATATTATTAGATATTTCCATGGTGTGAATCAAAAATGAGGATAATCCAAGAAGACAAAAAAAAGGGAATCATAGAATTAATCCCTGAAACCCTCGACGATCTCTGGCATTTATCACATATAATAGAAAAAGGCGACCTCGTATCTTCAAAGACCACGCGCAGAATACAGGACACCAGTGGTGAGAGGATAAGAAGTGACAGGGGAGTGAAGAAAACATTCTATCTAAGAATTCGTGTAGAATCTGTGAAATTTCACAAATACACTGGCAAATTAAGGGCAACAGGAATTATAGAAAAGGGCCCAGAGGACCTAGTACCATTAGGTTCATATCATACACTAGAAATCAAATTAAACACCCCATTACGTATAAAAAAAGAAACCTGGTCCAAGTGGGCTTTGAGAAGATTAAAAGACGCCATAGAATCATCAAAAAGACTATATGCTATAATATTGGCTTTAGAGGATGACACAGCCGATATAGGGTTCATAAGGCAATATGGGATAGAATATTATGGTCCTATCATTGGGCACATCCCAGGAAAAAGAATACAACAAAAAGACCGGAGAAAAAAAATCATCCAATTCTATGAAAAAATAATAGAAGTCATAAAAAACTTGAAAGGAGTGGAACTAATCGTCATCGCAGGACCAGGATTCACAAAAACAGACTTCCATTCCTACCTAAAAGAAAAATATCCAAAATTGGCCAAGATCTCCATAATAGAAAGCACAGGAACCGGTGGCCGCGTAGGGATACAGGAAGTCCTAAAAAAAGGTACAATTGAACGAGCAGCCACAGAAAATAGAATAGCAAAAGAAATCAGAAACGTTAACGAAATACTAGAAGAAATAGCAAAATCATCAGATCTGATAGCCTATGGTGAAAAAGAAGTTAAAGAAGCAGCAAACATGGCCGCGATAAAAAAATTATTAATATTAGACAAACTTGCAAGTGAAAAAGAAACACTACTAGATTCCGTCGAAAACATGGGCGGTGAAATAATATTAATAAGTAGCGAACACGAAGGCGGAAAACAACTAGAAGCACTCGGGGGAATAGCAGCCCTCTTAAGATTCAAAATACACTAAAAAAGTCCTTAAGTGGGCAAAAGCATGGGGATAATAATCAACAACTGCAGAAGATGCAACACTTGCAACCTAGTACTATGCCCTGCAGGAAACGTTAAAAAGGCAGCTGAAAATGGTAAATGTTTCGAATGCGGAGCATGCACATTAGCCTGTCCATATAAAGCCATAAAATTGGATAAAAGTAGAAGAGAGAAGGTAAGGGTTACAGTAGATGGTAAACCAGTGAAGGTGGCAGGGCTCGTGAAAGACGCCCTCGAAGCCGCTGGAATAGACGTGGGAAAATCACCAGAAAGCACCATATTCATGCCATGTGAATGCGGAGGCTGCTGGGCTTGCGCAGTCAAAATCGATGGAAAACTGGCATTATCATGCATAACACCATTATCAGAGGGCATGGAAATAAAAACAAAGATCAAATCCCCTTTAAGGGCCATAAGCGGGTTCGGCGCCCACATGGTAGGTGGTGTTGGAACACCATACTATCTAAAAGAGAGTATAAGGCCCATAGAAGTGGTTGGATTCACACACGGTTGCAACCTGAGATGTCCACAATGCCAAAACTACCGCATCGCCTTCACAGCAAAAGCCCCATTACTAGAACCCAAAGAAACAGCTAAAATCCTACTAGGCCTTGAATCAATATACATAACAGGCACGATAACATTCTCGGGTGGGGAATGCACATTAAACAAGGAATGGCTGCTTGAAACAATGCAACGAATAAAAAGAGAAAGGAAAGTTAACATACACATTGACACGAATGGGACAATACTAAACCCAAAATACATAGACCAACTAGTAAAAAAAGGAATGACACAGATAGGCATAGACCTCAAAGCTCTCAAGACTAGGACATTTCAACGCATCACAGGCATAAGAGACGAAAAAATCGCAAAAGAATACCTAAAAAATTCGTGGAGTGCCACAGAATACATCACTAACAATTACGAGGAAGAGGTATACCTAGGAGTTGGCATTCCATACAATAAAAAATTAATAACAATAAAAGAAGTCAAAAGAATGGGAGAAAAAATCCGCAAGATCAACCCAGAAATCCAAGTTTGTGTACTGGACTATAGGCCAGAATTCAGAAGACAAATCATCAAAAGGCCATCATTCAATGAAATGATCCAAATAAAAAAACTATTAAACAATGAAGGTCTCAGAACCGTCATCGTCCAAACCACCCACGGCCACATCGGACCATAAAATGGTAGTGAGGGCTTATGTTAAATAAAATCATCATCGCAACAATCATAACACTAATCCTAACACCAACAATAAAGTATCTCATAGAAAAATATGCCAAATCCACCAACCTCTACACCAGAATCCGGGGGGGCACGCCACGTGGAGCAGGCCTAGCACCATTCATTATCCTCATACTATTTTTACCCACACCCTACAACCTCCTAATTGGGATAATGGGCATCCTAGCGTTCATCGACGACATCCTAGGGAGAAAAAGGATAAAAAACTCGATGGTGGAATGGGGACAATTAGCAAGGGGTCTTGGGATAGTAATCATTTCAGTCCTGGGATATCCCATAATGGGCCCTTCCAGCATCATCGTAGCCTTCATGATACAACCGTTGAACATTGCAGACATGCAACCAGGAGCCGCCTGCACCACCATAATAATAACCTCACTTTTAATCATCATCATCTCTTTACTCAAAAACCAGCCAATATACTTTCCCCTCTTAATATTAGTTACTTGCATCGCATATTCACCCCTAGACTACAAGGGAAAGATAATGATGGGTGAAATAGGTAACCACAGTTACGCCATAGCCCTAGGCTTAAGCTTCCACCTCCTCGGAGGATTCACAACAGTCCTAACATTCTTCTTACTTACAACATTTATAATAGCTCTAATAAGAAGAGAAAACTTGAAAAAGTATATCCAAGAAAACCTTAGAATCAAAAACCCGACCTTGGGGGACTGTTTTATGGATGTTATAAGTGGCGGGGGGCTCGGAGACTTGCTAAGACAATTAATATTAAGAGATAAAAAATTCAAAGTCAAAAATAGGATACTGAAAATCCTAGGGTTTAGAAGATTACTTCACAACCCACACTAGTTTTTACCCCCCCTAACAATATCCTAGCCGGGTGCTTAAACTAAGCTCAAGCTTTTCAAAGACCAATAGGATCCCTCTAGGTGCTTGGGCATTTCCATCCCATGATCTTCTAAAAATATAATCTAAGTGGATGGAGTAATCTCCTTTTTAAATTTGATTTTTTCATGGGGACTGGATACTTGAATCTCCCTGGATCTTTTTTTCCGGATAAAATTTCATAACCACTAACCAATAAAAATTATATTATAATGTTAAGATTTATAGTCATCCCACTAGGGGATAAATGTTAATATCAAGTATCCCCCCCCACTTTAGCTTTTACAAGCGAATTCAATTCAAATGTCCTCGGAACCTTGAAAGAATTGGAGTCCACTCTAGGTGAGAAGATGAAAGCATTGTTTATTATCACAGGCCGTGGTATTGGTGGTGACGCTGTAATGGGGCTTAACATAGCGCAGAACCTTTCTAATAGAGGTTTTGAATGTGAATTTGCATTAGATCGCACAGCCCCTGGTATACTCTTCAAAAAAAGGAGTATAAAATGGTACAAGATGCTGATACCCCAAGCCGGAGGCCATGCTGCCACAAAATCTAGCCTGTTTAAAGCTGCTTTAAAAGCCTTAAAGGGTACATGGGAAGGTTATAAGTTGATAAAAAAGGTAAAACCAGATGTAGTGGTTGGTGTTATAGGCGGCGGAGCCGTGATCGGCTGTTTATCGGCTAAATTGGCCAGAGTACCTGCTGTGGGCATATCAAACACTCCAACCGATGCTAGAATATGTAGAATTCTTAATCCAACTATAATGTTACCAGAATCTGGCCTTTTTGGGATAAAGGGCATGAAGAATGTTCACAGTTCATACTCTCCAATAGATCCAAAAATCACAATGGGAAACCCTGATAATGCGCTTAAAAGAATGCCACCATCCTTCAAGGAGGATCTTCCAACAATATTATTTTCTTCTGGTTCATCACTTTTTGAATTAATGGCAAAAGCCGCGAAAAGGATAAGTGAAACAGATATAGAAGCGAATATTGTAGTAGTAGGCCACCCCCTAAAAAAAGATTTTGAAGGATACCTTCAAAGTCCCAGGATCATAAAACTAGGATATATAGATTGGGTTCCTGACCTTTACAGTCTTGTTGACCTTGCAGTGTTATCTGATGACGGTGTCATGATACATGAAGCCATAGCATGCAAAGTTCCAATAATCGCATTAAAGGGTGTTAAGTATGGGAGATATCATAATATGGCCTCTGTGTTCCCTGGTGCTGTTGTCGAAAGCGATTTTAATAACCTCGAAAACACCTTGAAAAGGGCGCTTAAAATGAAGGATGAAATGATGGAAAAAGCATCCTATTATGGTGAAAAGGTTATAAAAGCCAGTGACAGGATCGCTGATATAATCGTGAAGGCTGCAATGAAGAAAATTTAATATTTTGCAAAAAAACGCAGTAACTTGTAAATAACATCAGATGAAGGGTGAGTTTCTATAAATCTTTCGAAATCGTAGGTTTTAGCGCCTAATTTTAAAAGGAGTGAGAGATAGGCCACCACATTACGACTTGAGGGGCCTATCGAATAAACCTTTTCGATAGTCCCTGTTTCAAGGTCTACTTGGACTTTACCAAGTCCTGTATTATCATCTAGGACTTTCCAGAATGAACCCGGACCCGCGGCCCCTGGCATTTTCCCCTCAACTGATTTTTCTCCTTTGGCTCCTTTCATTTCAATGTAACTTACATCATAGCCTAGTGATATTGCATGTGGAATGCAACTATAGTCTATCCTTTTTTCTATCCCTGCAGCATTTAATCCTGCTATTGTACCTTCCATGCGCGCGACTGGTGTGGTTCCAATTCCCCCGATAACATCACCTGCGGCATAAATGTTATTGTAGGTTGTCTGCATCCTATCATTAACTATGATATTCCCCCTCTCGCCCTTTTTGACAATATCTATTATCTCTGAATTGGGGGTCATGCCCGTTGCTAAGAATGGGATGCCCTCTATGCGCTCTTTGTCTGTTTTAACAGCTCCTCTTTTTATACTTTTTATGCTGGTGTTTGTGTGGATTTCAACATCCTTTAATAATATTCTAGTTATGTAATCTCTTATTTCCCAATCTATATCTGCTAGGAATTCCCTTCTGCATATGATATGAACCTTTGATCCTAGGATTGAGAATATGTTAGCTATTTCGGCTGCTATCATACCACTGCCGATTATAATTAAACTTTCAGGGACTTCTTCCAACTTTAGGATGTCTTGGTAGTTTATGGCGTTTTCGCTCCCTTTGATTGGGGGTGTGTATGGTCTTGCGCCCGTTGCTATTATCAGTTTATCATAGTTGAGTTTCTCACCTTCTACTTCTACGTGTTTATTGTCTGGGACCCTTGCTTCTCCATATATTACTTCTATTCCCGCGTCTTTGGTTTCCTTTTCTGTTATCTTTCTTATCTTTGCGATCGTCTTTTTGATACCCTTTGCTATCTTCTTGTATCTTATGTTGTAATTGAATTCTAGGATGTGGTGTTCATTGAGGGTTTTGGCATCATATAAAAAGTTTGTCACGTCTCTTAATCCGCATATGACCATGCAGCCTTGGTTTAGGCATGTGCCGCCTAGATGATTCCTTTCTATGATTGTAACATCCTTTTCTAATGATGCTAATTCTAGGGCGGCTGCTCTTCCAGCTGGCCCTCCGCCTATAATGATATTCATAGGTGCGCCCTCCATCACTATTGTTTAATAATCTTTATAAGTAAGCTGTTTCAAGTATCATTATAGTGTTATCTGTATATATATGGAGAGGGATTAGCAATGTGTATAGCAGCGCCTGCTCAAATAATAGAGATTGACGAGGAAGAGAATAGTGCAGTGGTTGATTTTGGTGGTGTGAGGCAGAAGGTTAAGCTCGATCTTGTGGAGGATGTTAGAGAAGGTAAATATGTCCTTGTACATTCAGGTTATGCTATTGAGGTGTTGTCTGATCGGGCTGCGAGGGAGTCTTTGGAGGCGTGGGATGAACTGTTAAAGGTTCTTGATGAGGAGAATCCAAGTTAGTATATTGAAACTCTTTTCACTCCTTCTATTTCTAGGAATTTTTTAAGAAGATTGCCTGGGATAGGCTTTTCTGTTATAATTGTCAGTTTTGGATTTTCTTCAAGTTCTGGGTCGCTTGCATGTGCTTGTCTTATACTTATACCCTTGGAGGCTATTAGGGTTGCGGCCTTTGCTAATATACCTGGGCTGTTAGCGTTTGCTTCTATTTCAACCACTCCAAATTCGAGGTTTTTTGCCGTTTCTTTGAGGAGGGCTCCTGCGGGTATTATGTTTTCGAAAATTTCCTTTAGGTTGTTGTCTTGGAGTATGACTTGTGTAGTTGCTCTTATTGTTCTTCTGTCAACGTTAGCGGCCCTTGCAAGGGCCATGTCACTTATCTCCACGTCTCCACAGTATATTTTCCCATCGGGGTTTACCCTGAATCCGAGTTCTACGATTTTTTTCGCCACGTTTATTCTTGCAGGGTATTTTTGGAATTTGTGTTTTATTTTTTCCCACATCAAAACCACCAATGTACATTATTATACAGGTAAGATTTAAATAGTACTTTAAAGTATAAGTATTTTGTGCACAAACAACAAGGAGTTATAACCATGCAAGGAAGTGAATATTTTTGGAAAAAGCCCCAAAACATTCAAACTCGATTTAGAGGATCCATTTAAATTATTCAAACAATTATACCATAGTAATGATTCTGTTTTTCTACTAGAATCAATGGAAAGCGACACAGGACTCTCAAGATATTCGTTCATAGGCTTCGACCCCATCTTAACCATCAGGGCAAAATCAAACATTCTAGAAATAGAAACAAAAGACAACAAAGAAAAAATACGCGCCAAAAATCCATTTAACATCATAAGAAATTTCTTAAAAGAAAAAAACAATTTCAAAGGCTTCGCAGGAGGACTAGTAGGATACATCTCATATGAATCCGCAAGATTCCTCGATAAAATCCCCATAAAAAAACCCGATTTTCCAGACTTCGAATTCGGCCTATTTCTTGATGGAATAAAATTCAACCACCTCACAGGCAAATGCACCTACATAACACTCTCAGAAAATCGACTAGACCACATAAAAGAAGCCTCCAAAGATAATCCTCAAGACCAGAATAAACTTTCCTTCAAAGACAAAGGAAGAATCTTCTCCAAAGACCAGTACGAAGAAATGGTCTTAAGGACAAAGGAGCGAATAAACAAAGGAGAAATATTCCAAGCAGTAATATCAAACGCCCATAATTACAAGATAAAGGGCGATAAACTCCACTTCTACGAAGCCTTGAGAAAAGTTAACCCTTCACCGTACATGTACCATCTCAAATTAGGTGAAAGGGAAATCATAGGATCCAGCCCAGAAATGCTCGTAAGAGTTGAAAACAGGGCAGTTGAAACGTTTCCAATCGCGGGGACGCGTCCAAGAGGATCCAATGAAAAAGAAGACAAAAAGATCGCAGCTGAGCTCTTATCAGACGAGAAAGAGTTAGCAGAACACCTAATGCTAGTAGATCTTGCAAGAAACGACATAGGAAAAATCAGCAAGTACGGTTCAGTCAAAGTCAAAGAATACATGAGTATAAAAAAATTCTCACACGTACAACACATCCTATCCCATGTAAAAGGAGAACTCAGAAAGGATAAAACCGCAATCGATGCATTATCATCAGTATTCCCAGCGGGGACGGTTACGGGAGCCCCTAAAATACGTGCAATGGAGGTCATAGATGAAATAGAAACCACGCCAAGAGGGGCATACGCAGGAGCCCTAGGCTATTTTTCATTAAACGGAAATGCCGATTTTGCAATAACAATAAGATCCCTCATAACCCAAGGAACCCAAGGAAAAATACAAGCCGGCGCGGGCATAGTATACGATTCAATACCGGAAAAAGAGTTCCTAGAATGTGAAAACAAGGCAAAAGCACTACTATATTCACTCAAAATGGCGGGTGAAGAAAGATGATACTCCTAATCGACAACTATGATTCATTCACATACAACCTCCACCAACTCATCGGAGAAATCATGAAAGAGAAAAACATGACTCCAAGCCTCAAAGTATTGAGAAACGACGATAAAAGACTTCTCAACCTCGATAAATCAAAAATCAAGAGCATAATAATATCACCAGGACCTGGCAATCCCCTAAACAGAAAAGATTTCGGATTCTGCCATGAAATAATCAAAAAATTCAAAAATAAACCAATACTAGGCGTCTGCCTTGGACACCAGGGAATATACACAGCATTCGGCGGCAAACTATGCTACATAAAACCCACACACGGAAAAATAACAACAATATTCCATGACGGAACTCACATCTTCAAAAATATCCCAAATCCAATCAAAGCCACCCGCTACCATTCAATCGCATGTGATACACTCCAAATACCACCAGAAATCGAAGTAATAGCATGGTCCATAGACGGGACCATCATGGCAATAAAACACAGAAAATATCCAATCTATGGTTTACAATTCCACCCGGAATCCATAGGAACAACCCATGGCAAAGCAATACTCAAAAACTTCCTTCTAAATGGGTGAACATGATGCTAGAGAAAATAATCACTGAAAAAAAGAAGGAAATTTCCAAAATCAAAACCAAAGAACCGATCAACGACTTGAAGGATAAAATAAGTACAAATGACCCCCCAAAAGATTTCAAAAAAGCACTCAATAGAGAATTTTCCATCATATGCGAATATAAGAGAGCCTCACCATCCATAGGAGACATATCATCAAAAAAACTAGAAGAAATGATAAAATCATTCGAAAATGGTGGTGCAAGTGCCATATCGATTTTAACGGAAAAAAGATTTTTCAAAGGGGACATTAAATACCTTGAAAGGGCTAAATCAGTAACAAACCTTCCACTCTTAATGAAAGACTTTATAATAGACGAATACCAGATATTCCAAGCAAGAGCCCATGGTGCAAGCTCAATACTTCTAATAGCCAGCATATGCCCCAACCTAGAAACATTTATACACCTATCCAAAAGCCTCAACATGGAACCCCTCATAGAATGTGAAAATTCCATAGAAATCTACAAAGCCCTTGAAAACGGAGCAGAAATAATAGGGATAAATAACCGAAACCTAAACGACTTCACCATCAACTTGAAGAGAACCCAAGCATTCGCACCCTTTATTCCCAACGAAAAAGTCTTAGTATCAGAAAGTGGCGTGAAAAGACCAGAGGATGTTAAAATACTCCGTGAATACGGTGCAGATGCAATTTTAATAGGAACAGAAGTCATGAAATCAAAAAACCCGGCAGATTTTATAAAAGAGCTTATAATCACAGGAACACTCGTCCACAAGGGAGGAGCCCAACTTGAATAAGATCAAGATTTGCGGTATAACAAACAGAAAAGACCTCAAAATAGCCATTGATAAGGCGGATTACATAGGATTTATAAACGTTAAAAGATCACCCCGCTACCTCCCATTAACCAAGATCATGAAACTGGCAACTGATAAGGAAAAAGCTGTGCTCGTATTAGAACCAAAAACTCCAGAAGAAGTCACAGAAAAGGTTGAAAAAACAAACATATCCAATATTCAACTTCACTCCCTCAACCCATCACAAATAAAAAAGCTAAAAATTCAGCTCCCAGAAAACGTGCTACTCATAAAAGCTGTGGGAATACCAAACAAACTATCCTCCAAGAAAAAAAAGGAGATAAAATCCTTTGCTAGAGTCTCCGATGCCATATTATTCGATTATGAATTCCAAGGGAGAACAGGAGGGACAGGAATCCAAATACCAATAGATATAGCATGCCAAGCAGCAAATATCGCAACACATACAAAAAAAAGTATAAAACTTTTTCTCGCGGGTGGAATGAACCTTCAGACTTTAAAAGAAAATTACAAGCTTATAGATTCCCATTTTGATGTTGTGGATTTTAATTCATCCCTTGAAAAATCACCCGGGATAAAAGATCCCCGTAAAATCGAAGAATTACTAAATTACGTGGACAAGGTGATCCGATGATAAAAGATGGCAAATTCGGCAAATATGGTGGAATATTCGTACCAGAACTCTTAATACCTGCATTAGAAGAGCTAGAATCAGCATTCCTCAAATACAAAGATCATAGCGGATTCAACAAAGAACTTAATTATTACTTGCAAGAATTCGCAGGAAGACCAACCCCATTATATTTCGCATCAAACCTCTCCAAAAAACTAGGATGCAAAATATACCTTAAAAGGGAGGATCTACTCCACACAGGAGCCCACAAAATAAACAATACACTGGGACAGGGACTGTTAGCCAAATACATGGGCAAAAGGAGGCTAATAGCTGAAACTGGAGCTGGACAACATGGTATAGCAACGGCAGCAGTTGGTGCAATGCTAAAAATGCCAGTGGACGTTTACATGGGGACTGAAGATATAGAACGCCAAAAACTCAACGTATTCCGAATGGAAATCTCAGGAGCCAGGGTCATACCAGTAGATACAGGATCAAAAACACTAAAAGATGCCATCAACCAGGCAATGAGAGACTGGATAAGCAACATAAAAGACACACACTACCTAATAGGCTCCACGGTAGGCCCCCACCCCTATCCCACAATGGTAAAACACTTCCAGAGCATAATAGGAGAAGAAACCAAACAACAAATATTGGAAAAGGAAGGAAAACTACCAGATGCCATCATGGCATGTGTAGGTGGAGGCAGCAATTCCATAGGGATATTCTCAGCGTTCATAGAAGACAATGTAGAACTCATAGGAGTCGAGGGAGGTGGAACCGGCTTAAGCACGGATGAACATGGAGCCACACTTTGCAGAGGGACTAATGGAATACTACACGGTTCACTATCCAGAGTACTGCAAGATAAAGATGGCCAAATAAAAGAAGCACATTCTGTATCAGCCGGATTGGATTATCCAGGAGTTGGACCAGAACACTCCCACCTCAAAGAGATTGGAAGGGCACAATACGTGGCTATAACAGATCCTGAAGCACTAAGAGGATTCCAATTACTCTCAAAATATGAAGGTATCATGCCAGCCCTTGAAAGCGCTCACGCAATAGCTTACATGGAAAAGTATGCTAAAAAACCTGAAAACAAGGGTAAAACAATCATAGTAAACCTTTCAGGTCGTGGAGACAAAGACATGTTCCTAGCAGCCAAATTACTAGGAGTGGAAACATGAAAACGTACCATGAAATGTTCACAGATCTTAAAGAGAAAAAAGAAGCTGCTCTCATGCCATTCATTGTAATAGGAGATCCTGACTTCGAAACCTCACTAGAAATAGCGAAAACCTTAATAAAGAATGGTGCAGATGCACTCGAAATAGGATTCCCCTTTTCAGATCCAATAGCAGACGGCGCAACAATACAAGAGGCAGACACAAGAGCCTTGAAAAACGGAATAACAGTAGACAAGTGCTTCAAATTTTTAATAAGGTTGAGAAAATTCACATCAGCACCCATAGGACTACTCGTTTATTATAATCTCATTTACCAACGTGGTGTGAAAAAATTCTACGAAGATGCCATGAAAGCTGGCGTCAACAGTATACTAATCGCAGATTTACCCCCAGAGGAAGCGGAAGAAGCCCTTAAAGCCTCACAAGAATATGGTATTGATCAAATATTCATCATAGCCCCCACCACTTCAAATAAAAGACTGAAAATGATCTCAAAACATGCATCAGGATTCCATTACCTTGTGTCGGTCATGGGGGTTACAGGCGCGAGAAAAGAAGTTAAAAGAAGCACCCTAACCTTCATAAAAAGGGTTAAAGAAAATGGGAAACTCCCGGTAATGGTCGGATTCGGAATCTCCAAACCATCCCACATAAAAGAAATAATCAGGGCGGGAGCTGATGGAGCCATCGTAGGAAGCGCAATAATAGATATCATAGCAAAGAACTTGGATAACCGGGAAAAGATCCTCGAAGAGATCGCAAAATTCACCAAGAGGATGAAAAAGGCCACAAGGAGGCTGTAAATGATAAAATCAAAAGAAAAAGTCGAATTTAATGATATTATCCAGAAGATAACGACAGGCACAAATCTAGGAGAAAAAGAAGCATACAATTGCATGATGGACATGATCCATGGCAGAATCAACGACATTCAAATAGCCGCAATACTAACTTCACTAGCTACAAAAGGGGAAACAGTCCCAGAGATAACCGGATTCGCAAGGGCCATGAGAGATTCTTGTAAAACCATTAAAACACCCCCAGGAGTAGATGTTGTTGACAGCTGCGGTACTGGAGGTGACAGACTTAAAACATTCAATATAAGCACTGCAGCCGCGATAATAGCAGCATCAGCTGGAGTTCCAATAGCAAAACATGGCAACAGGGCAGTTACTGGCCCCTGCGGAGGGGCTGACATCCTAGAAGCTGTTGGGGTGAAAATCGACCTCCCCCTCCAAGAGGTGGAACTTTCGCTGGAAAAAGTAGGGATCACATTCATGTTCGCCCCAAGATTTCACACAGCCACCCGTAATGTAATGCACATAAGACAAACACTTGGGATAAGAACAATATTCAACATCCTAGGCCCCCTAACATCCCCTGCAAAAGCTAGAATACAACTATTAGGCGTTTTTGATCCCTCTTATGTGAAACCATTAGCAGAGGTTCTTTATAGATTGGGTGTTAAAAGGGCCATGGTAGTGCATGGTTTCGATGAAAAAAGCGAACCTGCCATTGATGAAATATCTATAATGGGTGAAACACGTGCCGCCATATTAGATGATGGTAAAATCCAAATAAAAAGATTATACCCAGAAGATTTCGGATTAGAAAATGGAGAATCAGAATCAATAAAGGCGGCGCCCACGGTCCATGAAAACCTCGAAATATTCCTTTCAGTTTTAAAGGGCAGAGATGATTCAAAAGCAGCTAAAACACGACTTGATATCACCCTTGCGAATGCCGGTGCCCTCATTTACCTAGGGGGGAAAGCCAAGAACCTTGAAGATGCTGTGGAGATGAGCAGGGAATATGTTGAATCAGGTGCTGCCATGAAAAAACTTAAGGAATTTGTTAAATTTACGAGGGATGGGCCCGCTGGGATTTGAACCCAGGACCTCACGGTTATCAGCCGTGCGCTCTAACCAAGCTGAGCCACGGGCCCATTCATATCTGCCACAGATTGTAAACCTTCAGAAACGTTATTAGCTTCATCTCTAATAAATTCCTACTTTTAGTGTGTCGACCTCATCCCTCACGTCAACCTTATCACTTGGTCCATGATCTAATTCTTCCTTATTATAAATTTTTTTCCCTTGAATCTGAAGTGCGTTGATGAAGCATTACTAGTCTTTTCATTTCATTTAGGGTTTCGTTAAAATTTATATTTTGGATTATGGATAGTGTGCATCCTATCATGGCAGAGGATATTATCATTGACACCCTTAGCATTTCTATGTGTTCAGTTAAGGTTTTTATTGTATCTTTTATCCTTTCTTTTGGGTCAAGCTTTCTTCTGAATAGTATAAGTTCTGGGGGCGATTCTATTAATATTATAAGGGAAGGTTTTATGATTTTGAGGGGTAGTGATAATATGTAACCTATAGGTGATTGGTCGAGGCCATGTAGGTCTACTAGGGCTTTTTTCTGCTTCTTTATTTGGAGTGCTGTCTCCTTCCATATTTGGTGTTGTATTTGTATTGGGAGTGAGAATAGTTCATCTTCTGTTTCTGCGAAGTTTTTTTCCTTTGCAATCTTTAACATGAGATCTCCATAATTTATATGGGGATAATCTACCTTCTCTGATAATTTTCTACATAGGCTGGTTTTACCCACGCCTGGTACTCCAACCACGCTTATAAGATCACTTTTCCTTGGCATTTATAACTTGTTTACCATTTCTGTGATAGCATCTGCCATTAAATGTCCTGCTATGATGATTTCGGCCCTGTCGATTCCTTCAACTTGTTCTACCATGTTTTTCGCATCCATGGCCATCCTAGCTGCGCTCATACAACCTGGGTTGGTTGGTCTTATTGTTATCCTTGCTATTGTCTGGTCTCTCTGCTCTATTTCGATGTTTTCGACAAGTCCCATGTCTATTATACTTATACCCATATGCGGATCTGAGACTTTTGCCAAAGCTTCTTTTATTTTCTCTACAAGATCATCTGCCATTATATTACCTCTGATTATGATTTGATGATGGAGGTTTTAATTTTTCTAATCTTTATCATAGTTTAGCATTTAAATAGTTTATTATTTGGTTCTGTGACGTACTTTAACAGCCACTCCATATTCTGTTTTTATCATCTCTTCTCCGTTTAGGACGGCTTTACCGACTCCGACGAGTTCTTCTTTTCGTGTTATTATAACTTCATCCCCGGGGATTATATTAGGATCCGCGTCCACTACTCCTGGTGCGAATAGGGTGTTGGAGTTTAATTTGAAATCTATTTCAACCCATTTAATCTTTAGATCTGCTAGTAGGCGCCCTCCATGGAGTGTGGGGACATATAATCCTCTGTCCATCATTAAAGTGTGAAGATGATTATTATCCCTGTCTAGGATCATTTTATTGTATCTTCCCCTTATCTTAAAATCTTTAGGTATTATCTCAGCTCCCTTTTCGCCAAATTGATACTTTGCTATGGATTTTAACCCGTTTAAAAGTTTTATACGTGCAGGTACCATCCTATAATCTCTTATACTCTCTTTGAGGTTTTCCATGGATGTTTTGGATGTTGGCTTATTGTTAATGCAGGTGAATTTACATTCATCAAGATATTCCTCGCAGACCTCCCTGTAGCCACCTGTTACATGAGCTATAACATCCTTGTCCCCAACATATTCCCTTAGAACTTCCCCTGTGACTTTTTTTTCTTCCCACGACCATCTGCCTGTTGTTGAAACATCATAGGATGAAATAGGATACGTATTTTCCATCTCCCTTGGACAGATGGCAAAGGGTGACGTTAGTATCACTTCCTGGATCTTGCGAGTAACCTTCCTGAATATTTGATGAGACTTAGAAGTTGAATAAGGTTTTTTCATGCTACAAGGTAATATTACCACCGCTTCCCCAATGGGTTCGAGAAGTTTCATCCTCTCCCGCCAACGAACAGCCTCCGGACGATAGAGGGACTCTTCAATGGAACATTGCACCTTCATCACATAGGACCTCCCAGGATATTGAACCATCCAACCATTTTATACCTGCGAGCTCTGCGAGTCCTCTTTTAAAGGAGAATATATCAGAATCATCCAACAGTTTAATATCATCTTTGCCAGTTATCCGTGCGAAATCAGCAATCTCACCAGTAGCAACCATTATAAAATTTTTCAGCCTCTTAGTTGCCTTTTCAAGGTTAAATTGTTTCAGTAGATGGGGATCATGTGTTGTGATGCCAGTAGGGCACATCCCAGTATGACATAGATGGTGTTGTTCACAGTTAAGGGCTATGAGGGCTGCGGTACCTATATAGATGGCGTCAGCGCCCAGAGCTAGACATTTTGCCATATCAGCTGAAGTTCTAAGGCCGCCACCAGCTATGAGGGAAACTTCTCCCTTTTCCCCGGCCCCTTTAATTATGTGAGCCGCTCCTGGAAGCGCGCTGATGAGCGGAAGACCCACATTATCCCTTATATGTGTGAAAGCTGTGCTTGTACCCCCACCAAACCCGTCAATACTTATGAAATCAACACCGGAATCAAGAAGTAATCTGATATCCTCTTCTATGTCCCCGCATCCTATCTTAGCCCCAATCGGAGCCCCAGAGCTAATTTTGCGGAGCCATTCAATTTTCTCCTCTAGTTCCTTGACATTTTTTATATCAGGATGATGGGTTGGAAAATATGCTCCTTCATCCTTTCTTATGCCTCTTATCCGTGCCACATCCTGACTTATCTTCTCAGGAGGCAAGTAACTTCCTTTACCGGGATAAGCCCCTTGGTCAAATCTTATTTCTATGGCAGCAGCCTTCTTTATAATCTCTTTGTTTAACCCGAATCTTCCAGTTGAATATTGCAGTATAATCTGGGATGATGCAACTTCTAGTTCATATTCGAGTACTCCGCCTTCCCCTGAATTATAGGCTATTCCAAGGTTTTTAGCCGTAGTTGCAGTGGCTTTTTTGGCCTTTTCTGATATGGCCCCATAGCTCATTCCACTTATTATGATTGATGAGTTGACTTTGAGTGATCTTTTAGCCTTTGGGCCGATTGTAACCTCTGTGTTAACTTTTTCATCCTCATTTAATGGTATTCTGTGGATCTGTGCTGGTATGAAATTTATATCATCGAATGTGTATGGCGGTTTTTTTGGCGAACCCATTGAACCTATAACGTTTTTTCCCTTTGACATTATTTTTATCTGGATAATTTTCTCATAGTTTTTAGGATCTTCACACTTTTTCCTCCGACGCATGAAAATGCGCTCATCACCTATAAGATCCTTGTTACAGAAATAAAGACCTTCTAGTTTTTTTTCGTGGTATACTGGGCATGATGCGCATAGGCATCCCCTTTCATGCACCTCGAATTGGCTGTTACCCTCTAGACAATATAATGATTCTCCATGGAAAGGATAACTTGGACATTTTGGGCAAAGACAATCTTTTTTTGACAGTTACACCCCCCTGGATTGGAAAAATTTAAAGTTTGAGTTCTCTGTGTAATTTTTTAAGTCTTTCTATTGCGGGATGATCTTCTCCTAGCCTTTTTTTCTATTTTTTCAAGACGAAGGATATGTCTACTTCTTTTTCTCCGTTGATGAGGTTATCTGCATGTGCAACTATTTTCTCTTCTAGGGTGACTGGCATATAATCTTTTGGGGGTAAGCCTAG
>LGEU01000083.1 GCA_001507955.1 Methanobacteriaceae archaeon 41_258
AGATACCCTCTAGGGTCACGGTAGGCAACAAGAGTATAAGTATAGATGATTACTTGTATGCTGCGGTCGTAACAACAATAAACTTGAATGTCAACAAGAAAACGAGCATAACCACCAAGAATTATAAGCCTCCAACGAATCCACTAAGCACCACTGCAAGGGGTACGCTCACAAAAACAGCATACCTACAAGCAGTTCAGAATATCAAAAAGTACATGGAGGCCAATGGGAGATCACCGAATTATGCCACAACAACAATCGGTAAAATAAACTACAAAAAACTTAATATATGCCTATGCAAGGATAATAAACTTCTACAGCGCTAACGGTAGACTACCAAATTCTGTAAGAATATAAAAACCTTTCCAATTTATTTTTTTATTGACAACTTTTAAGGGTGTGGGTGGCCTGACGAACTTCTATGAATGTTCTATATCTATTCTTTCGACTTCTCCTTCAATTATTATACCATTTTTCGCGCGTTTTATGATTGTGCCTGATAGTTCAGGGGCTGAGCAGAGCAAATCCTGTTCTGGGTGCGTGCCGGGGGTTATATCACAGTCTAATTTTATGGTTTCGCCAACTGATACAACCATTTTAAGACGCTTAGAAGTCGGATGATCCTCATCTAGCACGATTAGAGGCGTTCCTATCTCCTTTAGAAGGTGGATCATGCATTTTATGGCCTTTTCTATCTTGGGGCCTGTTTCGAATGCTGAGACGGCTATAAGATCGTCCTCATCCAATGATAACACTATCTCTTCTTTTGGCGTTCCCATGAAAATGTTGCGTGGTTTCTCTGATTTTGCCACGCCGATAACGCCATTGTCTCCTCTGATGAAAAGTATCTCATCTTTTTTTATTCTGAACATTCTACGTTGTCTGACTGACATGAGGGACATCTGACCTTTTTGCCAACACCCTTGAACTCGTTACCACAATCAAGACACTTACATTTTCGGCTTGTGACCTTTTTAAGGTCAATGTCTACCATGGGCCCTCCTACGCTACACATAGGATTTCACCCCTATTCTGAGCATTCTATGTTATCTGATTGGCATGATGGGCATATGATCCTTTTGCCAACGCCTTTGAACTCGTTACCACAATCAAGACACTTACAGCGTCTTGTTTTTAATTTCCTCATTTTTATATCAGCCATGGGCCCTCCTACAGTACACATATTAACTCACCCTACTTTATATATAATGTTTTTATTATTAATAGGTTTTTTTATCCTCGGTTGGAAACCCCCCCATTGAGATTTGTTGGTGTGAATCCCTTGGTGAGTATAAGGTTTTGTCTGTAATGGCGAAAGTAGTCCCGCCGCATCTTAATCCCCCATACTTATCTCTCCCCAAAGGAAGTGGGAGTTTAATCCCCGGTCCTTACTTTGAAATTACTAGTTTGAATTGTTGATACCCTGATGTCAGTAGTTTTTTTATGGTCATTTAAGCTTTGGGTTAACCTTTCAAGTGCGGTTCTCATTAGAGGGGCCATCCCCCCCATTTACAATCCATTAGGGGGGTGTATTATAAGTTAGGTTAAAATTTCATCGTGTTCTTGTTTTAAATTCGAGTTTTTTTAACATTTTCAGGGTTATCCGAATTTGTTTTTGGGTTGGAATTAAACGAGTTATAAGATTAAAGGATAAACCTGGGAGTCCCAGCGCTATATAAAACTGGAAAAATAGGATAATTTATGGTGGGTGGCCTTGAATAAAATTCATCACCCATTTTCCAAACAGAGAAAAAAAGTCTATTTGGCTTTGATGATCTTCCCCAATTATAGATTATGTTTAATTGCCATTTTTAAGAAGTAGTTCTTCGGGTTTTTCAATGTTTAAACCTAACAAGGGGTTCCTCTGGAGAGCACTGGGTTGTAGGATTAACATCAAAGATTGTTCCCAGTTAATCAAAAGTTTTACATATCCAATATAAACATATCATTTAGCAAACTTTAAACGTTGAATGGATTATTTGCTTTTGTTCTTTTCCTTTTAATTAAAAGCATATATTAGGAAGAGGCATACATTATTTAATTGACAAGAAGTTAACTATTTATTAGTTAAATAAATTTACTTTGGGGTTAAACCCATGGAACCGCCTGGGAAAGTAACTGGGGGATATTTAGAGATAATAAAAGACAAAAATGAGATAAAAAAGGTTCAGAAAAAATTGGAAACCATTTTAAAAAAAAGAGCAGATAAAGTTGTTGATGGCGGGGCAGGTTTTCAGGGAGGCGAAGAGAGGGGAAAGGTTTACTGGATGTCTGATCTTGGTGTATGGTACATGACCCGCTTTATAGAGGGGAGCAGGTACTGGAACGGTTTTGGGACAGAAGAGCCAGAGGAGGGTAGAAACAGAACGATCATCTGTGAGATAAACTTCCCCCCAGAGAGTATAAATCGCAGGGTCGGAGCCGCTATAGCACGTGACCCTCTAGGCAACTACTATGTGGTGCACAGGGGTAAACTTGGTGGAAACTACAGTAAGAGTTTTTTTGAAGACAGATATCACGGTGAATGGACAACAGTCATTGATGGTGATCGGGAAGAAAAAGTTGTGGTCATAGGAAAAATCGATGAAACCATCCCTGAGAAGATAAGAGATTTCGTATATGAAGTTCAGAGGATAAAAACTACTAAGAATGGTTTTAACCTGAAAGAAAAACTTCATAAGGTCTTCGAATACGCAAACGCGAGAAGAGAAGAATTCGAAGGGCACCCACTTGCAGAATTAATATGCAAGGAACTACCAGATGAACTTAAAAAGATAGTTCCCGAATCAGATTATCAGATAAAAGGATCATTTGGGCAGGGAAACTGGACACATATACCATGGATTGCCATAAAGGACTCTGAAACAAAAAAGAATGGTTTATATATTACTTATCTATTCAGAGAGGATATGCGCGGCTTATATTTATCGTTGAATCAGGGAACACCAGATAAAAAAGCTGAATTCATTGAAATCTTAAAGGATCGTGCATCAGAATTGAGATCTCACCTGGACAGTTTTAATTACCTAACTGAAATATCACTCAGCGAAGAAGGATACGGGGTTCTTTGTGAAGCAGGAAATATCATAGCAAAATATTATCCCTCCAGTGAACTGCCAGAAAACGGGGAACTACAATCTGACCTTGAAGAATTTCTGAGTATTTACAGGAAACTTAAACCCCTCTATGAGGAACTTATTGGAAAAAAAGACTTTTACCACTATTTACAACTTAAGGGCTATCATTTCAGACCGGAGCTCATTGAAAACTTCCTACTTTCACTTAAGGTCAAACCCTTTGTAATACTGACAGGTAATTCTGGTACGGGTAAGACAAAGCTGGCCCAGCTCTACGGCGAGTACATTTCCACAACAGATAGAAAAAGGTACCTTGTTGTTCCTGTGGGTGCCAATTGGACCGAGAAGAGGCACATCTTCGGCTACCTAAACATCATGACAGGAAAATATCAGAGCACCCCAGCCCTTGACTTCATCATGAAAGCTTCTAAGGATCCTGAAAACCCCTACATTCTCATACTTGATGAAATGAACCTTTCACATGTTGAACGTTACTTCTCTGATTTTTTATCAGCTATTGAGAGTGGCGAACCAATACCACTACATGACGATCCAGAATGTGACTTCCCACAGGAAATAGAAATACCAGAAAATCTTATTGTTGTAGGTACAGTTAATGTTGATGAGACAACCTATATGTTCTCGCCTAAGGTTCTTGACCGTGCAAACACCATAGAATTTGATACCATGAGGCCCGGAGAATACCTTAATGGTCATCAAGATGATCAGAGCCCATTAGGAGACCTTAAATTCCTTGAAGACGTCATGAAATATGACCTTGAGAATTTGAGGGATGATCTTGGGATGATATGGGATGAATTAGTGGCTGAACTTGACTTCTTCCATAAAACCCTCAAAGGCCCTGGATTTGATTTCGGATTCAGGGTAACAATGGAAATCCTCAGATTCATGCATGCGGCTTGGGTTTATGATGGCCGGCCCCGAAAATGGGATAACTGGGAACGTTATATGGACGCCCAGATCAAACAGAAGATCCTTCCAAAGATCCATGGCCCTGAAAGACTTCTCAGGGATACACTAGAGGATCTTCGGAACCATTGTATGGGGAGGTTTCCTGAATCAGAAAGGAAGCTTAAAGAAATGCAAAATACCCTGAAAACCCAGCGTTATGTGTCATTCATCAGGTAGTGGTCGTCCATGGACCAGGAGATAATCATAGAATTCCAGGGGGGAACCCTTAAGATAAATGGGGGTCCAGCCTCCAGGAAGGTGCCTCCGAGGACTGTGGAGATTAGCGGTTACCCTGTGAGACTTATAAATGTTCCCATAGTTGAGAAACCTGGTTTGAACCCTATTGAACATTGCCCGTACTATGACAACCTCAACGAAATCATGCTCCTCGAGGAAACAGAGTATCAGGTCCTCTTTGAAGGGCGGGAATCCATGAATGACGTGGCGGTACTTCCTCATGCAAAAAGTATGTTCAGGAGGATCCGTTTCGAATTCAAAGACAAGGTGACAGGGATATTGAACTTCAGAAGCTATGCTGGTAAATCATTCCTTGATATAGAAGCATGCCATGGCCGTGAATCCATCCCTGTTGAGGTGAGATCGAAGAAAATAAACTATCATGAGCAGTACCCTGCCATGCTTGCAGATCTATCAGATGAGATATCATCCATTATCCTCGATTCGGACTCATCCACATTCCAGACATTCATCCCATCAGTTGAAGATGATAAGATACTATATGAGGATTTCCTGTTACTGGAATATCTTTTCAGACCAGAAAACCTTCCAGCCGCTGCTGAACATATAAATCATAGTTTCTATTCTGGTCTTAAACGGGAAGTCAAGGTGATACCCGCGTCTTTGGCCTCAGTGATAGATCCTGATGAGATGGCGAGAGTAGTGTCAGAACCGGTCAATGTTGATGTGGATGGAACCCTCAGGAACCTTCCACAACTGAAGCTGAGGGAGACGCCTGACACGCCAGAGAACCGCTTCTACAAGTACTTTCTGGAATTGGTGGAGGATAAGATACTTTCGCTCCTTGAATACGCTCCTGAAGGTTATATCAAGGATTCTTTGATGGGATTCCTTGACGAGGTGAATGTTCTCTTCTCTGCAGGGTGGCTGAGAGATGTTGGTGACATCCGGGTCCTTCCACTGAACTCACAAGTCCTCCAGAAGAGGGAAGGCTACAGGGACGTGCTCAGATACTTTTTCATACTTGACCTTGCGCTCAGGTTCACCTGGGATGAACTACAGGATAATATCATGGGCTTTGAGAAAAAGCTCAGCGAACTCTATGAGTACTGGTGTTATTTCAAGATCCTCAGGATTCTCGAGGATATAACAGGACAGAAAGTTGACCCCAGGGACATATTCATCAAGGATGACTGGAAGCTCCGGCTAAAAACCGGAAACTCAATACTCAAATTCAAATGGGGTGATGTTGAAATCGCCCTTTCTTACAATGGAAAATTCACAGGGGACACCCGCTGCCGGTCCTATTCACTCCCATTCAAGCCAGACTACTCCATCCTTGTTGATGTGGGTGAGTGCACTTACTTCATACACTTAGATGCAAAGTACCGTTCCACTGTAAATTTGGATGACTTCTATGAGAATATTGATTTGAGGGATTCGGAAGAGGAACTTGAGAGGAACTTCAAGAATGGTGATGTGTACAAGATGCACGGCTACAAGGATGCAATACTTCACAGTGTTGGTGCCTACATCCTCTACCCTGGGGACAGAGAGATCATATTTCCAGAGTGTCCATCTTATGATGTGCCATCTGTCGGTGCATTCCCATTAAATCCTGGTGAAAGCGAAAATGAAGAAAAAAGACTCAAAGATTTCATAAAATCTGTTATTCTGAACATCCAAAAA
>LGEU01000084.1 GCA_001507955.1 Methanobacteriaceae archaeon 41_258
CACACCTACCTTGGGGGGTTTTATCCGAGGAATCTTCTCAGACTTGCCGCTTCAAGTATCCTTGTCTGGATTATCCTTATCTGGCCAAGTGATAAGCTCTTGTTTATATCATCAACTAGTTTTTTGTGTTTTCTGTCATATTCTATATCAGGGAAGTGTTCTTTGATCTTCCAGTGTAGTTCCTCTTCCAAGTAAGGTGAATGGGGATTCATGTATCTGAGGGCATCTATCATGTCCTTTTCAAGGTTTATGTAAATGTCGTGGAGGTGTTCAATATCCTTGTCAGAGAGGGCGTTGAAGCCTAGGATTTCAGGCGGCACCCCAATAGAATAAAGGGCTGCTGTGAAGGTTATGGCTCTTGGGAGTGAAACTTTACCGATACTTCTTGAATATCCGAACAATCCTATGTGGAGTTTCCTCTTCCTCCTCCTGGGCACGTATTTAGCCACACGATTTATGATATCTGCAAGTTTTAGGACTTGGCGGCGGTATTCTCTACAATATTTTTCCATGATCTTAATCGCGGTTTCAGCGTTTATCTCTTGTGCTTTACCTGGTTTTTTGGATTTTAATTTGTCAATAGCCCTGATAACTTCTCTTGGCGGATGGTCATATTTGAAGGATGATTGTAACGTGAATGTATAGGTGCTCGGATATTCTCTTACAATATTATCTATATTGGATGGTTTTAGGTTTCCCCTAAAGGGGGCTGAACCCATACCTACTATGGGGTATATTCTTGTCCCTGTTTCTTCTTCGATCCCCTTGAGATTGTAAAGTGCAAGCTTATTGAGTATGACCGCAGATATCATCCCATAGTTCATAGCCGGGTCTGAACGTGCCAAAAACACTCTTTGATGGCTGATTTCTTTCTCATTTAAATATTCTAAGGTTATATTGGCTGCAGAGAGCATCGCGTCACGGTCTTCGAATAATGGTATTACATTTATCGTTTTGGGTTTGAATTCTCCTATCCATTCTTTTATGGTCACATCCCCGAGTGTGAAATCCTCTTTTCCTACAACGAAATCTTTATAATAGTTATAGATGCGATTAAGTGATGTGCTAGAAGATGTCATTGGGAGTATAACCTCGAAGACTGGGGCCTCTTCCACCCCATAGAATAAGGTTGCTGTATCATATGAACGGGGTATGCTTTCAAGAGTTTCAAGGAGTATCTTCGCTTCTTCACGTTCAACTGTGGGATTAGGAACCCTTAAGGTTAATCTGCAATCTTTTCCCAGTATGTTTTCTTGGAAGAATGATTTATAATTTGCAAGGAGTTTTTTCACAACATAATTATCAACCTCTTTACCTTCACAATCCCACATTTGTTCATCACATCCAAGATGGGAAAACACATAATATGCTTCTTTTATCTCGTCTTCTCCACTAAGAAGCGGACTTGATGCGAAGAATGGTGGATTTACATTATCAGGATGTTGCGTGCTCATACACCTAGGAATCATAGTTATGCACCCTTATATTACTTAGTAGTAGATTGGGATATAATAATTATGGAGGATAGGGATGCACCTTATAGGTGTTTGATACGTAATTAGGCATGTCTTCCAGTTACAGGGGCTTATGAGCATCCTTTTATCCCCATTCTTATGAGTTGTTTTGATAGGTGGCGTCTTGCACAAGTTGGGACTTCATAGTATCCTTCTTTTAATGATCTTGGGATTTTTTTTGGGATTTTCTGGGCATTCGATTTTTTACCGCAATTTGGACATTTAAACCCTTTATTTTTTCCCGCTGATTTCATCCTTTTACCACAGGAACAGATAGGGTTTTCATATCTTATCAAAGGTTTTACGTGTTCTATTTTTATCTTTTCGATATTTAGGGTTCCATGGACTCCTATACCACCAAATACTTTCACTTTATCCCCTGGTCTTAATTTCATTATCGTTTTTCGGAAATCCTTTGTGGGTTCATAGGCTGCACATTCTATCTCACCAGTGTTATCCTTTAGAGTGAAGAATACATGCCCCCCTTCAATTACCCTGGGCCCATCTTTAACTTCGCCTGAGACAAGATAACAACTGAATTGTCTCATCTGGGATATGCTGTCAACCCTTTGGATGTGTTGATCAGTATGTTGGTTGGTCTCAAAAATACAGTATCTCTCGATCTTTTCTCCAACTTTTATCATCTGGTGGGCTCTTATAAGGGCCCTTGGGGATTCACCCCTTATACCATAAAGAATTGGACATGGAGTGTGTGGTTCTATAGCTATATAATCATTGTCAATATTATCAAATGTTTCTGGGTAGGTTTCCTTATCCATCCTCCTAACAGATTCCTTGTCGATTTTTCTCTTTTTACCATAATTTTCAGGTACACGATAAGCTATGAGCTCATAAGTTTTATCTGGTAAAGGGCATCCTATAGCTGCCAATGCGCCTATAATACCCCTGCCATTCTTGTATTCATAAACTTCAGCCCCTATTTTATCAGCCAACCTTCTAGCATCTTCTATGGTTAATATTCGCCTTATAGCATTAAGAGCGAACCTTTTCAAACTATCATAGATTTTGCCTTCATAAAATACCACCCCAGGATTTGTATCATCATTTTTAAACTCTGAAAGTTTTGATACAAGAGACAACACTACATCCTTCACCTTCTCGACTTCATCCCCCCCTTGGACCTCCACTCTAAATGAAACCGCCCCATTACCCCTAGTTTTATGGGGGGCGAATGGGTTGAGCCTTATCAGTCTAGGATAACCTTTTATGGTATAACCGCAAACCTTAAGTTTCTCGATTATTAAACATGAAACATAGGTAGTGCACATTCCACTGGGAGAATCTGTATCATCGATACCCACATGTAACATGTTTCACACCTCCCCTTTTTGGTGGTTTAATTGAATAGGGAAAAAATACTCCAAGAATTATATGATATACTCACAACACATGGGTTTAAAGTATCCCACATTTATGAAAGGAGCTGCTTTGACCTCTTAGCAAGGAAGAAACTCTTACTTCTCCTAAAAGTACTCGTTAATATTGATTCTATTAATAGTTTACAAGCTCATGAAATAAAAAAGGTTGCCTATACCTTCCTAGCAGCACCCCTCATCATAGGCCTAAAATCTAAGACAGACTACCTTGAAGAAGATGTAGTATACGAAAGGCATGGTATACCCGCCATAGCCCTTAAAACATTGAAAAACATGATCATGGAAGACCATCACCCAGAAGTTTTCGCTGACAGGGGCGGATATTATGTGCAGATAGATGGTAACACCCTAAGGGAAGTTAGAGAAGAATATAATATGTCGCTCAAAGACCTAGCAGATATAGCCCACGTATCAAGGGAGACCATCTACAAGTATGAGAACGGTCTTGTAAGAGCCTCCCCCGAAACCGCGATGATACTCGAGGAGATACTGAATATAAAGATAATACTTTCAATTGACCTTTTCAAGGCACCTGAGTTTGACAAGGACATCATGGAGAACAAACCTGACAAGCGGTCTGAAAAACTTGTTGAACTAGGCTTCGGCGTGGTCCAAACCCAAAAGGCACCATTTGACGCCCTTGCCAAGGATATGAAATTTGAGAATACAATTATAGCAGATCTTGAGAAGAATAGGGATACCCGAACACTTAAGAGGATGGCCGTCCCATTAAAGGACATATCATTAGTCACGGGATCGGATGCTGTTTTCATATTGAAGAATCCTAGGATCAGAGAATCCTTCGAGGGCATACCAGTAATCAAAGATTGGGAGATAAATGAAATAGAAAGCTCAAAGGAGTTCTTGAAGATAATAGCCGAGAGAAAAGAATACAATTAATACTTAAAGAGCAAAGTGAATGTCTCTTCGGCCTCTTCAACAGATGCGACACCTATACTAACCATGTCAATATAATCCACGCTTTCCAAGAATTTAAAAGCCTCATCAGGTTTTAATATACCAGCGGCTAATATTTTATGTGCCATAATAAACTTACCAGTGTCTAGTATCATCTCTTCTAGTTCTTTTCTCTCATCCTTTAAAAAACAGGGGAAATTCATCATATATCCAAGCTTATTTAAAGGTATCATGTAAATGTCAAAAAGATCTAGTATATCATCAGAGACGAGAAGTTTCCTTGTGGTGTTCCGCGGAAAGGCAGTTATAAGACCACATACCACACCAGTATTATTTATAGAATTTAACAGATCCTCCAATTCCCATGCCTCTAATTTATCAGTATATTCTTCGTCTAACAGTATGGCATCCGCTTCCAAGTCTAAAAGGAGTCTAAGATCCTCCTGGAATCTCCCAGCTCTTATAGTCCCGATGATGCTGAAATCTAAACCCGATTCAACGGCCCCCCTTAACGCCTCAATAACTGGGGGTTCTGGTATGAGTTGTATGGCCCTAACTCCCAAATTATAGGACGTCTCGATGATCTTCCGGATATTTTCTGGATTATTATAAAGGTCTATCTGGTATAAGCGGGATCTATGGCCAAAATATGTTAAACCTGCAAATGGTGCTGTCCCTAACGAAGTACATGGTATACTTTTATCCTTAATTTTAACAGATCCCTCAAACATGCTCTCAACCTACTGTTCTACCTCTTGGAACAAATTAAGCGCGGTGGGGGGGAATAACCCCAACTGGAAGTTAATATTCCAGTTTCCCAATAACATCATTTATCCAATGCAATCTCTACATATAGTAAGGTATATTAGTTTTTTATGATAAGATTATATTTTACATTCCAATCATTTACAATCATATCAGAGTCTTAGCAGGTGAAAAACATGAGAGTACTTGTTGCAGATTCAATCAATGAAAAAGGAATAGCTGAACTTGAAAAGGTGGCCGAGGTCGTGGTTGACACCGATATAACACCCGAAGAACTCCTAGAGATTATAAAAGATTTTGATGCTATTATTGTAAGGAGTAGGACGAAGGTTACTCGGGAGGTTATAGAGGCTGCTCCAAGATTGAAGATCATCGCAAGGGCAGGTGTGGGCGTGGATAATATTGATGTTAAGGCCGCCACAGAAAAGGGTATCATGGTTATAAACGCCCCAGAATCCACTTCTGTCACAGTCGCAGAACATACCATGGGTTTGATGTTAGCACTTGCAAGGAAGATACACTTAGCCGATAAGTCTGTGAAGGAGGGTAGATGGGATAAGAGCAAGTTTATGGGCATAGAACTTAACAACAAGACCCTAGGAGTTATAGGGATGGGCAGGATAGGATCCCAAGTGGTTACTCGTGCAAAATCCTTCGGGATGAACGTGCTCGTCCATGACCCATATATTAGTAGAGAAGCGGCTGATAAGATGGGCGTGGAGATAGTTGAACTTGAAACACTCCTTAAAAGGTCTGATATTATAAGTATACATGTCCCATTAACCCAGGAGACACGGCACCTAATATCAGATCATGAATTGGATATGATGAAGGATACAGCTTTTATAATAAATTGTGCCCGTGGGGGTATAGTGGATGAGAAGGCCCTTTATAATGCATTAAGTGAGGGTAGAATTGGGGGGGCTGCCCTTGATGTATTCGAGGAGGAACCCCCAAAAGACAGTCCACTCCTAAGATTGGATAATGTGGTTCTAACTCCACATATAGGAGCTTCAACAGTGGAGGCTCAGCGAGACGCGGCTATAATCGTTGCAAATGAAATCCGGAAAGTCTTTGAGGGCGGAACCCCTCAGAATGTGCTTAACATGCCAGTTTTAGAGCCTGAAACCTTCAAGCTCTTGAAGCCATATATTGCATTAGCCGAGAAACTGGGCAGTGTTGTTGTACAAGCAACACCTGGAAAAATAGAAAGTTTGGAAGTTACCTATTGTGGCGAATTAGCTGAAATACCGCAACAG